>NZ_WPCB01000094.1:0-3967 GCF_009741785.1 Haloarcula sp. CBA1122 | reverse complement strand
TGCCGGCCCACGGGAGGAGTGGGAACCACCGCGAGACGGCCGCCGAGCGCGCCGCTCGCGAGCGTCGCAG
Organism: Haloarcula sp. CBA1122; assembly: GCF_009741785.1. Lineage (NCBI taxonomy): Archaea > Methanobacteriati > Methanobacteriota > Halobacteria > Halobacteriales > Haloarculaceae > Haloarcula > Haloarcula sp. CBA1122. The sequence goes on along the minus strand of NZ_WPCB01000094.1, from coordinate 3,897 downwards.
GGTGGCCAGCGTCGTCGCCAGGGACGGCAGCGACAGCGTCGCCAGGCAGCGGGCGGCCGGCAGCGCCGACAGCGGGTTCAGTCGTCGGGACCGAGTCCGGCGGAGGCCTACCAGCGGCTCGGCATCGAGCCGGACGCCGATCAGGGGACGATCAAGCGGGCTTACCGGGAGAAAGTCAAGGAGGTCCACCCCGACACTGACAGCGGGAGCGAAAGGGAATTCAAGCAGGTGCAAGCGGCCTACGAAACGCTGACTGACGACTGACCGCAATTCCCATATGCAGCGCTCCGAACCCGGACGTATGGACAACGACACGCCGCCGCTCATCGTCGACATCGACGGAACGTTGACTGACGAAAGCCGAGCGATTGACCCCCGCGTCATGCCGGTCCTTCGCGAGTGGCCCGCACGCGTCGTCATCGCGACCGGAAAAGCGATGCCGTTTCCAATTGCGCTCTGTGAGTTTCTCGGCATCGAACGGACGGTCGTCGCCGAGAACGGCGGCGTGGTGTTCGTCGAAGCTACCGACGAGCTCAGGCTCGAAGGCGACCACGAGGCGGCGCTCGCGGTCGGCGAGGCCTATCGCGACCTGGGCCATGACCTGGGATTCGGACAGGTCGACTTGGCAAACCGATGGCGCGAGACGGAACTCGTCGTGTCGCTCGACCAGCCGCTCGAACCGCTGGAGAACCTGGCCGCGGCACGCGGGCTCGTCGTCCTCGACACCGGCTTCGCGTACCACGTTACAGACCCGGTCGTCGACAAGGGGACGGGCCTCGAAGCGGTGTGTGCTGAACTGGACCTCGCTCCGGAGACGTTCCTCGCCGTCGGCGACTCAGTGAACGACGCCCAGATGTTCGACCTGGCTGGAGAGGCCGTGGCCGTCGCCAATGCCGACGAGACAGCGCTCGAACGCGCCGACCGGGTTACCGACGGGACCTACGGCGACGGCTTTCTCGAAGCGGTCGCGCCGTACCGGGAGTGACAGTCGTGTGATTCACTTTTAGACCAGTCGCTAACCAGATGGGCAAACAGGTGACGCCATCGGCGCAACCCAGCACACGGAGCGGCGTCACACAACCGCAAACTCCGTGTGGCGACTCAGTCCACGACCCGGTCTGGCAGCGCCTTCGCGTATAAATATCCGTCCGACTGATACTGTGAGAGATACACTCAGCCACCGCTCTCAGGAGTTCTCTGGAGCCGTAAATCCGGGGAAGGCTTATATCTACCCCACAGTAACGGGTGGGTATGAGCCCCGACCGGGCTGTCCTCCGGCGCGCGCTTGACCGCGGTGAACGGGAGGGCGGCAGCGTCGAGTTCAAAGAACGGCTCACCGAAGATCTCCACCTGTCAGAGGGCAGACTCGAATCCCTTGCAGCGCAACTCCGCCACCGCGTTCTCTCCGGGGATGGGGAGGCGACGTACGTCGTCGGCGTCACCGACGACGGCGGTCTGGCCGGCATCTCACCGGCGGAGTTCTCCGAGTCGATGGACGTACTCAGCCTGCTGGCAGAGGAAGCCGGTGCACACATTGAAGAGGTGAAAACGTGGGGCGTCGACGGCGTCTCGGAGAACGGGCCGACAGCCTCCGATGGAATCGTCGGTGTCGCGACCGTCTCGGAGGGATCGGTCCTCGCGGACGACGACCACATCGTCGTCGGAACCGCCGGCCACGTCGACCACGGCAAATCCACGCTCGTGGGGTCGCTGGTCACTGGTGACGCAGACGACGGGGAAGGCGGGACACGCGGCTTCCTCGACGTGCAACCACACGAAGTCGACCGAGGTCTCTCGGCGGACCTCTCCTACGGCGTCTACGGCTTCGATGAGGACGGTGAGCCGATCCGCATGGACAATCCGCACCGGAAGGACGATCGAGCGCGGGTCGTCGAAGCATCAGACCGGCTCGTTTCCTTCGTCGACACTGTGGGCCACGAGCCGTGGCTCCGGACGACGATCCGCGGCCTCGTCGGGCAGAAACTCGACTACGGCCTCCTGACCGTCGCGGCCGACGACGGGGTGACCGAGACGACGCGGGAGCACCTCGGGATCCTGCTGGCGACGGATCTCCCGACGATTGTCGCCATCACCAAGACCGATCTGGTGGACGAGGAACGGGTCGCAGAAGTCGAACGGGACGTCGAACAGGCACTGCGGGAGGTCGACAAGACGCCACTTCGGGTCGAGCGCCACGGCGTCGACACGGCCATCGACGAAATCTCCGAGACCGTCGTCCCCGTCGTCACCACAAGCGCCGTCACGAAGGAGGGGCTGGACGACTTAGACGAGATGTTCGAGGCCCTGCCAAAGACCGCCGGGGAGGTGGGCGACTTCCGCATGTACGTCGACCGGACGTACAACGTCCAGGGAGTCGGCGCGGTCGCCTCGGGCACCATCAAATCCGGCGAGGTCGAAGCTGGCGACGAACTGCTACTCGGCCCGATGCAGGACGGGAGCTTCCGCGAGGTTGAGGTCCGGTCCATCGAGATGCACTACCACCGGGTCGACGAGGCAAAGGCCGGTCGCATCGTTGGTATCGCACTGAAAGGCGTCCGCGAGCAGGACATCGAGCGCGGGATGGTCCTGCTCCCGGCCGACGCCGACCCCTCGCCCGTCCGGGAATTCGAGGCCGAGGTGATGGTGCTGAACCATCCGACCCGCATCGGCGACGGCTACGAACCCGTCGTCCACCTCGAAACGGTCAGCGAGGCCGCGGCCTTCTATCCAGAGGGCGGGCAGTTGCTCCCGGGCGACGCGGGCAAGGCCCGGGTTCGGTTCAAGTTCCGTTCCTACCTCGTCGAGGAAGGCCAGAAGTTCGTCTTCCGCGAGGGGAGTTCGAAGGGCGTCGGGACCGTCACCGACATCGACCCGGCGGAGTAGCGGTCCGCTGTCTCACTGGTCTTTCCCGTCTTCAGTCGGCTGTCTGTAGCCGTCAGTCGTTTTCTCGGCGAGTCCGAACAGTACGGCCCACTCCAGCAGATTTGCCGTGCGCTCCTGCCAGACGGCTTCCCAGTCAGCGTGACGCTCTCGCTCCCAGCGGGGAATCTCAGCCCGAAGGGCATCGAACGCATCATCAGTATCTACCGGCTCCGAATTGAGAGCCTCAACGAGCACGTCGACGCCGAAGACCGAGTCTTCGAACGCCGTCGTGAGGGCCGCTCGGTCGGGGTCGGTCCTCGTCCTGTAGTAGCCTCGGTCGCTCTCGGCGACCAGTCCCAGCGCCTGTAGGAAAACCAGATGTTTTTGGGCCGTGTCGCGGTCGGACACGTCAGTCGCCATCTGAATCGCCCGACAGCAATCAGCCTCGCTGTCGGGGACGAGCGGAATCGCCTCTCTGGCAGTCTCCAGAAACGAGCGTGAGCGGGCCGGTGGCGCGACCTTGTAACGCATACCCGATTACAGGCCGAAGCTCTCGGCTAACACGCCTTCGCTCGCCTCGCCGACGACATGCGTGTCGCCACCGACGACGTCAATGGTGACCGCTGCGGGGCCGAATAGTTCGACGGGGAGCTCCGCGAAGTCCCAGTCCACGCCCTCGAAGACGCCCTCCAGTGGCTCGCCGTACTCTTCGGCTGCGACGGACGGGACCTCGTCGAAGCGGTCGAAGGATTCGTCGACAGTGAGGTGGACCTCGCTGCCGTAGGCGAGCGCGTCCGTGGTCCGGGCCATCGCGGTCGCTTCGTCGCCGGCGACCGGCGCGACCGGCGCGCGGCCGCTGGCCGACAGCACCGACACCGGGTCGAAGCCGAGTTCGGCCAGCCGGAACACGGCCAGTTCGGCGCCCGGGCCGCGGCGACGACGCCTCCCGGCTGACACTCGCGGTTGCGAACGACGGCAGGAACACGCCCGTCTCGGGGACGCCGGTACGCTCGGCGACCTGGCTCGCAACGTCCT
>NZ_WPCB01000096.1:0-3566 GCF_009741785.1 Haloarcula sp. CBA1122 | reverse complement strand
CTACGAACAGCACGGCCGTCCGACAGCCGGCGACGGTGGCGTCCCTCCCGATAACGCGCCGTCAAGCGACGACGACCGGTAGCGTTGAGGACTTTTCTTAGCCGAACCGATCCAGTCCCGACTGGCGACGCCTACGCCCGTCGGGATCCGCCCGCCACGGCGTCCGCTCGGCCCGGAGCGACTCGCCGTTGACGGCCGGCGGGTCGGCCGCATCATAGCCCCCGCAGTCCGGGCCGCATTCGTCGCTCTCGCGGACAGCGCGCCCTTTCCACTGACAGTACGGAATCCCGTCGCTGTCGGGCGAACAGCGCTCACACGTCGGGTAGTCGAAACTCCGCCACCCCTTGCCGTAGGCTCGCTCGGCCAGTTTTCGACGGGCACGGGCCTTTTCAGCGGAATCGACGATCCGCACGTCCGTCCGGACCGGCCCCTCCTCCAGCAGTTCGACGCCGGCATCGTCGGTCGGCAGTGGTGTCGCCTCCCGGCGGACGTCTATGGTTCCGCTGTCGGGGTCGAACCGCCAGACGCCGACTTCCTCGGGAATCCGGTTGAGGTGCGCGCCGGTGACGTAAGAGGCCGTCGCCAGTACGACGCGGTCGGCGAGCGCGAGCGACACGTCGGTCCGCAACTGGGATTCCAGGTCGCCGGGCCGCCCGAGGTCCGGCTTGTTTTCGATGGCGACGATTCCGTCGAACCAGTCGGGGTACCGCGCCGTTTGTCGGACGTACGTCCGGCCGCCGCGGCGCTCGCGCTCGAAGAATCCACGCTCGGCCGCCAGTTCGACGGCCCGTTCGGCGCGGTCGGGGTGGCAGTCGAAGGCGTCTTTCCAGTACCGCGCCCGGCCCGGCCCGACGTTGCTTTCGATGGCCGCTGTCGGCAACCGTTCGGGAGTGATGGCCGCCCGCTCATCGAACTCGGGCCCCGGCTTGACGACGACAGTGTCGAGGACGCGCCGGCCGTGGACCGCGCCACCGAGTTGGCGGCTCACTAGACGGCCCTCGCGTTCGAGGTGGGCACACAGCGCCAGTTCGAAGTCGAACTCCCGCACGACCGGACGGAGGGCTGGGACGGGCAAAAGCCCCGCGCCCGGTTACCGCCTAGCGACGAAGAGACAGGCCAGCGCCGCCAGTCCGAGAAGTGGACTCAGTGAGAGTATCGCCAGAAGGCCGAGATACACAGTCAGCACTCCCAGCAGGGAACGAACGGTCAGCGGCGGATACGTCGGTCTATACAGTTCGGGGTCGGTGTACGGTGCAGGCTGGTACATTACAGTGAAACGATGGTCCAGAAACGCGATAAGCATAATCTGAATGATATTTCTGCGGGAGGCGCGTACCGGCGCTCTCCTGCAGACGATTTCAGTCAGCGGGAAAATAGCTCGCTGGGCACAGCCCCGACCGTATATCCGGCGAATCGGCTCAGTGCCCGCAGGCCTGCCGCTCGAACTCGACTGGCTGGAGGTCCCTGTCCAGATAGGCGGTCAGTTCCGCCTCGGCCAGCGGAATCCGGACCGCGAGCCGCCACGGGTCGGTGCCTTCGACGGTCGTGTACTGGTCGTCGACACACCAGGGGAGCGTCCAGTAGGGGCGACTCGACAGGTCGACGCCGTGGTCGTCGTAGAACGCCGCGACGCGGGAGTCGTCCAGTAGCGTCAGCCCGACAGGCGAACAGAGTTCGTGTCGACACTGTTCACAGACGAACTCGGCGCGGACCGACACGTCGAGACAGCAGTCGCCGTCGCGAGATATCTCCGTCTCCATCCGCCCGGCGCAGTCGGGGCAGACGCCGTCAGCGGCCAGACAGTGGAGGTGGCGCACCCGCTCGGCGAAGGCCGTCGCGACTTCCGCCGGCGTCCGGGTCGACCAGGCCACCCGGCGGGAACGGGTACTCGCCGTGGGCCTTCCCGCAGTCCTCGCAGTCGATGGCGAACTGCTCGTCGGCGTACTCGGCCAGCAGACCGCCGCCACACCGCGTACAGGCCCCGGTCACCGGGAACGGGTCGATATCGGGCGTCCGCGTGAACGTTCCTGCCCGCACCGCGCGGATGACCTGCGCCCCGGCGTGCCGGAGGTCGTATCCGTCCGCTCCCTGGCTGACGAACTGGCCGGTGAGCTCCTGCAGGTGATAGTTGAACTGCCCGCTGTCGGCCAGTTCTACGGCATCGAACAGTTCCGAGAAGCGAACCGGCCGGTCCTCAGCGCGCCACAGCGCCTCTAGGATGTCCAGGCGCGTCTCGCTCGCGATGACCGAGAACGCCGTCGCCGGGTCGATGTCGGCATCAGTTTCGGGGGACTCATCGACTCGCATCGTGCGTGAACTTGTCCCCGTGGGAACAAAAGCGTTCACAGAAACACAGTTACGTAACACTGCTGACGAGAGCGGGCTGTAGCCGCACTCACCTCAGCGGCGGACTCTCACTCACCAAACCGGAGCTATCGCAACGGCGACTGCCGGCGTGACATCCGACTCGTACAGCTTGTCGCTCGCACCAACCGACAGGGGTCGCGTCGCTATATCGAGGGCGATACCGAGCAATATGGTGACGTTGCCGCCGTCAGCAGAGACCAAACCGGCGATTGAACCGGGTTCGGCGGGGGTGCTCCGGGCGCAAACAGTAGGTTTATCAGTTGCACGCGGCGAAACTCCACCAAGATTACTCTCGAAATGACATCGAACAAACAACCGGAGGTGAACATCGGACTCGTCGGGCACGTCGACCACGGAAAGACGACGCTCGTACAGGCGCTGTCCGGCGAATGGACCGACCAGCACTCCGAGGAGATGAAGCGCGGTATCTCTATCCGACTCGGCTACGCCGACGCGACGTTCCGTCGCTGCCCGGAGGCCGAGGAGCCGGAGGCCTTTACCGTCGACGAGCACTGCGACGACCACGACGTCGACACCGACCACCTCCGGACGGTGTCGTTCGTGGACGCGCCCGGGCACGAGACGCTGATGGCCACCATGCTGTCCGGCGCGGCCATCATGGACGGGGCCGTTCTCGTCATCTCGGCGACTGAGCCTGTCCCGCAGGCCCAGACCGAGGAGCACCTGAGCGCGCTCGATATCATCGGTATCGACAATATCGTCATCGCCCAGAACAAGGTTGACCTTGTCGACGAGGAGCGGGCGATGCAGAACTACGAGCAGATTCAGGAGTTCGTCGAGGGCACCGTCGCCGAAGGCGCACCGGTTGTCCCCATCAGCGCGGGCCAGGAGGCCAACATCGACCTGCTCATCGAGGCCGTCCAGTCCGAGATTCCGACGCCGGAACGGGACCCGGACGAGGACGCCCGCATGATGGTCGCGCGCTCGTTCGACATCAACCGACCCGGCACGACCTGGGACGACCTGATGGGCGGCGTGCTCGGCGGGTCGCTCGTAGGCGGCCAACTCGAATCCGACGATGAAATCGAACTCCGCCCCGGCCGCGAGGTCGAGGAAGGCGGCCAGACGGAGTGGCAGCCCGTGACGACGACGGTCCGATCGCTACAGTCCGGCGGCGACTTCGTGGACACGGTCACGCCGGGCGGCCTGCTCGGCGTCGGGACCGGGCTCGACCCCGC
>NZ_WPCB01000074.1:0-12639 GCF_009741785.1 Haloarcula sp. CBA1122 | reverse complement strand
CGGTCGCGTTCCCGCCGGCGACAATCCCGCGAAGCCACCCGGACGTGCCGGCATCGGCACTCCCGTCAGTTGTGGTCGCATCGTCGCCGGAATCGGGGGGTGGCTCCTTGCCGGCGCGCTCGTCGCTGCGTGGGCGTCTCCTATCGGGGCACTCGGGGCCGGCGTCGGGAGCGCGCTCGTCAGCTACTACCGACCCGTCGCCGAGGTCCGGGACCGCGTCACCGACATCGAAGCGGGCCTCCCCGACGCGCTGTCTGCCGTCGGTCGACGGCTGGACCGCGGCCAGTCAGTCGAAGCCGCGCTCGTCGAGGCTGTCGACGAGACTCCCGAACCGACCAGCGCCGTCATCGAAGCCGCCGTCGCGCGTCAGGAGCGTCTCGGCACCAGCGTCGAGGGGGCGTTTCTGGGTCCCGGCGGCGCGCTCGCTGATGTTCCGAGCCATCGGGCCCGTCGGGTGGCGACGCTGCTGGATACGGCCGCGACAATCGGGCCACCGGCAGGGGAGTCCGTGACGACGATGGGAGAACATCTGGACGCGCTCCGGGCCATCGAGCGCGAGACGCGTCGCGACCTCTCGCAAATAACCGAAACGCTGTCGAACACCGCCGCGCTGTTCGGGCCGCTGATCGGCGGTGCGACCGTCGCGCTGGCTGGGTCGATGGTCGGCGGCGAGCAGTTCGCCACCGTTCCGAGCGCGCTGCTGGGACCGGTCGTCGGTTGGTACGTTCTCGTCCTGGCTGTCCTGTTGACGACGCTGTCGACGGGCCTGCACCGGGGCCTCGACCGGGCGCTCGTCGGCTACCGAACCGGTCTGGCGCTCCTGTCGGCCACGGCCACCTTCCTCGTCGCCGTGGTCGCTACCGGGCTGCTGGTCTGAGTGTTTAAATCGGAGGCCGCGGCCAGGCCGTTCTATGTTCGAGACGTACGTCGATACGCTGTACCTCTGGGTCGGTCTGGGAACGGTGAGCGTGGCCGTTCTTGGCGTCGTCGTCGGCCTGCCGACGACCGCACCGCCGGACGCGACGGCGACAGCCGCAACTATCGATGAGGTCACCACCAGCCCGCCCGGGTCCGTCGCACACCGACGAGTCGTCGCTACGGAGTGGCGGTTTAACGGGCGTGACCTCCGCCTTCGCAACGACGGCGGGACAGCCACCGCACGACTGATCCGAGCGGCTGTCCCGGCGCGGACCGACCGGCTACAGGCTGTGTTGAACGGTGAGCGACCGAAGGCGGTGTACGACTCGCCCGACGCCTTCCGTCGGGACACCCGCCAAACTCGGGCCGGTGACGACGGGTGGCGACCGGCCCCCGACCGACTGACGGTCAGGCACGTCGCCTGGGGAGGGACCGATGTCACCATCGTCGGATAGAGCGACGACAGAGCCGCTGGCCGCACTCGTCGCCGTCTTCGCCGTCACGCTCGGCGTGGCGCTGTACGCCGGCGTAGTAGACGAAGCATTCGGAACGCTCGACGACGACCGCAATATCGCCACCCCGACCGCCGATGCTGTGGAACAGCGGCTCTCGTCGGCCGGCATCGTTCAGCCCGGCGCGCTCGACACCGCGCTCGATGCAGTGCCGGCGAATTACCACGGGAACGCGACCATCACGGCGACGGCTGGCGGGCGATGGAGCAGTGGCCAGAAGCCACCGAGCAGCGCCGACACCGAAACCAGAACAGTGAGCGTGCAGGTCGGGCCGGGGGCAGTCCGCCGGGGAACGCTCACCGTTCGGGTGTGGCGATGACCCGAGCCATGAGCGCCGTCGCCGACGTGACGGTGTTTCTTCTGCTCGTCGGTGCGGCCGCAGGGACTCTCGTGAGCGGTGTCGGGGTGGAAAAGCCGGTAGCAACCCCAAACCCTGCGGCCGAGCAAGCGTCGGCGCTGGCGACGAGCACCGCGAGCGTCGAGTACGATTTGCTCGTCCCACCGTCCGACCGCCACAGGCCACCCGACCACGCCACGCGACGGCAGCGGACGAGTCACGGGACCGTCGCGGAACTGCTCGGTGAGGCGGCGATGAGCGGTGTCACCGTGGACGGCGAACGGGTATCGAGCGCCGGCACGGACTTCGAGTCACGAGTCGCTGCGGCAACGCGTGACAGACTCCACAGCCGCGGGCATCGAACGTCCGTCCGTGTCACCTGGGCACCGTATCCCGGTGCGCCAGTCAGCGGCGAGTACCGTGTCGGCGACCGGCCCCCTGACAGCGTGGACGTTCGGGCGGCGACGGTAACAGTTCCGAGCGGGATGGAGGCCGTCTCGGAGCCGGCCCGTGAAGCAGCAAAGACAGGCGGCTACGACGGCGTGGCGACGGTCGTAGCTCGGAGCGTCGTCGACGGGCTGTTCCCGCCGACACAGTCGCGGTACGCTCTCCGTGGCGACTACCCCTCGGACGTGCTGCTGGCCGCGCGGTACGAGCGCATGGCCGACCTGACGGGGGCGAGCGTTGCCGTTGAGCAGCAATCGGCGACAGAAATGAACCGCGACCTGACCGCGGCGCTCGCCGCCCGGCTTCGGACCGACATGCGGTCGCGGTACGACTCGCCAGCGGACGCCGCCCGCGCCGTTCGAGTGAGCCGTGTCCGCGTCACTGTCAGGACGTGGTCTCCGTGAGGGACGACACCCGCGGCCGGATCCCGTTCGCGTTGCTCGGCGTCCTCCTTCTGGTAAGCAGCCTCACGCTGGCCCCGACGTTCGTTAGCGAGCCGGCCCCGAGCGAAACAGCCGTCGAGCGGGCGCTGAATCAGGCCACGGCGGAGACGCAGGTCGCCGTGCGGGACGGCGTCTCGACAGCCGGCCGGCAGGCGGCCGCGAACCCGGTCGTCACGCTGGCCGATACGCCCACTGGCCGGGTGCTGAACGGCTCGACGGCGTTCCGGGACTCGCTCAGAATCCGCGCCTATCTCCGGGTTGCGGACCGACTGGAGCGCGTCACCGGCCGAAGCGGTGACGTAACCGTGACCGCCAGTTTGCCGACGGTTTCTAACGCGAGCGACCTCCGGGCTGCGAAACGTCGCGTCTCGGTCGAACGCGCCGGGCCGAACGAGACCGCGATGCGGGCGACGGTCGAGAATATCGTTCTGACGGTTCGGCGCAACGGAGCGGTGGTCTCGACACGGCGGGTTTCGCCGACCGTCGTCGTTCCGAACCAGGCGCTCATGCTCCACGACCAGGTGTCAACCTACCAGACGCGGTTGAACAACGGTCTGGACAAGCCGGGCCTGAGCCAGCGGATGACAGCGCGGCTGTACCCGATGGCGTGGGCGAGAGGATATGCCCAGTACGGCGGCGCAGGCGTCGAGAACGTCGTCGCGAACCGGCACGTCTCGCTGGCGACGAACGGCGCACTGCTCGGCGTCCAGCGGTCGACCTTCGGGCGGAGTGACCCCGCCGGTCGTCGTGCTCTGACAGAGGCGACAGCGATGACGGGAATCGAAGACGTCGTTCGGGGGAGCAGGGGTTCCGCTGTCTCCAGCGACGTGCTCGATCAGGCCGACTACAAACCGGTCAGCGAGACGCCGCCGCGCCCGAAGTCCACGGCCAGTCCGAGCCCGGGGGATTCGATGACCATCGGCGTCAACGAGACGGCCGACACCGCGTTCCGGTCCGTCACCGAGCCGTCGGCGCTCAACGAAACGCTCGAAGACGCGTACACCGTCGAGGTAGCGCTGGAAGTCGACGAGCACCGACTGGGCGGGGGGCCGCCGGGGAAGCCGGCCTCGCCGGGCAGCGAGTGGACACTAGTCGCCGACCGGACGACTACATCCGTTGAGGCGGTCGGGAACGCCAGCGGGGGTGTTGCGACGCCGGACGGCTGGCACAGATTGGAGACGTTCAGCCGGACCGTCGAGCGACAGTACACGCGGACCGCCGTTTGGCAGAACGGGTCAGTGCGTCGGCGCACGACTGTGTCGAGCACCGCGCGCTATCGCGTGACCGTCGCCGTCGTCGGCCGCCATCACGGCCGCTCAGTGGCACCGAACCGCTCGATTCGGACCGCACACGACGCCAGCGCAAGCCCGTTGAACGGGTCGAACCTCGCCGATGTGGAGCCGAAAGCGATGGACAGGCTCGTCGGCCACGCCGGGGGGAGAGACGAGACCGCCGAGCGAGTCGTCGACGACAGCCTGGGCCGGACGGAAGCGACGGTGACGGCCGACCGACCACCGGAACTGCACGAGTGGGTGTATCGGGACCTGATGGCTCTACGGGAGCCAATCCGCAACACGACCGTCACCGTCGAGCGCGGACGCGTCGGGACCTTCGAGACGAATCCCCCGCGGGAACTTCGGGAGCGGGTCGCACAGCGCCGTGCCGACCTCGCGGCCGTGCCGGACACCTACGACAGTACGGCCCAGAAGGCCCGCGCCGCGGCCCGGCTGACCTATCTGAATGCAGTGTTGACGGAGCTAGATAGGCAGGCCTCGGTTCGGGACAGTAACCGGAAGCGAGTCGACGCACAGCTAACGGAACGCACCGAGGGGTCGCTGCGTGCCCTCCGGAAAGGATTGACGGCCCGTGAGACGCGCGTCCCCCGGTCACGCCCGGTCCCGGTCGGTCCGGCCGGTCCCGTCAGGACGCGGGTCGATACGCAAACGCCGTATCTGACGCTGGCCGAACTGAACGAGAGTCGGTATCGCGCGCTGGACGGAAGCGAGCATCCGCTGGTGGCGCGGAACGCGAACGTGTTCACGGTCCCCTACGGCGACGCCGCCGACGCCGTCGTTGGCGGTGCGTTCGAGGGTGGCGATAGGGTGCGCCTTGCAACGGCAGCGAACGCACTCGCAGCCGCGAACGAAACCCTCGAAGACGAGTCGAGCGCCACGCTCGCTTCGGAACGTGATGCGCTCCAGCGGGAGGTGGAAGCGGCCAACGAGGAGCTGACGACGACGCTCTGGCTGGCAGTCTCCCAGCACACCGAAGCTGAACAGGACGAGAGCAAGGCCATTGTCGCTGAAGCGATGTCGCCGTGGAACACACCGGCGGCCCGAGCGCTGGCGCTGACCAACGGCTCCGCGCAGGAGCGGGTCGCCCACGTCGCCGGTGCCCGGCTGAACCTCACGCGGGTCGAACGCGACCGTCTCCGCCTGACGCTGCTCTCAGTCGACACGCCAGCGACCAGACCGACGCTGGAGTCGACAAACGGGACGGCCTCGGCGGTACGGTCCGTTGCGAAAGACGAACTGAGCAAAGCGCTGGCGAACGCAGGGGAACAGAAGGTCCAGCAGTTCGCGAAGAAGCGTCTCGGAACGGACAAACTGCCGGCTGGCCTCCCGCTGGCACCGCCGGTCACCCCCTGGTACGCGACGGCGAACATCTGGTGGGTTACCGTCAAGGGCGAGTACGCCAGGTTCGCCGTCTCTGCGAGTCACGGCCCGCCGAGGGAGCCAGGCGCACGGACCACCTATGCGCGTGACGGGCACAACGTCACGCTCGACGTGGACGACGACGGATCGACAGAGCGATTGGGTACCGCCGACCGCGTCTCGTTCAGCGCCGATACGGGCGTTGTCGTCGTGGTACCGCCCAAACCGCGCGGGGTCGGTGACAAGGGCGGGACCGCCGTGGAGGAATCGAGCGGGTGGCCGCACGCAGGTACCTGACCCCGGGCCGCATAACGGAAGTGAAATACCCCGGGGCCATACCGACACCCATGCTTCGAGGCGAGTTTCCGGACGCGGGCGAGCAGTCCCACGAGGAGTTACTGGCGGCCTACAGCACTGTGCTGGCCGAGACAGTCGAGACAGTCGGCATCGAGGAAATCGTCGCCGAGACCGATCTCGATCAAGCGACAGTGACAGCGTTCGCCGACAGCGATATCGGCGACCGAACGCTCGATGAGGCGGTCTCGGTCCTGGCGACCCACCCGAACCGGCCGGACGCCGACGCGCTGCAGGCCGAGGCGCAAGACATCCTCCTGATGGGGATGACGACAGCCGTAATGGACGTGGAATCGCTGGCCTCCGGCATCGACGACGAACTGGAGCCGAAAGAGATCCAGCAGAAAATCGAGGGTCGCTACCCGATAACACTGGCCGAGTACGCCCTCCTGCACAGCTACATCGAGGGGGAGAAGCGGTGACGGAACGCGTCGCCATTCTAGGCTGTGGCTACGTCGGCTTGGAACTCGGACGGCAGTTGCGGAGCAGCCACGAGGTCGTGGGCGTTCGCCGGTCCGACGACGGCATCGCAGCTATAGAGGACGCCGGCTTCGAAGCGGTCCGCGCCGACGTGACCGACCCCGAGTCGCTGTCGGCGGTGCCGGACGCCGACTGGCTCGTCTTCGCCGCGAGTTCCGGCGGCAGGGGAGCTGAGGCCGCCCGCGAAGTGTACGTTGAGGGACTCCGGACGGCTATCGACCACTTCTGGTCGCGGGCGGACCCGCCCGAGCGACTGGTGTACACCTCCAGCACCGGCGTCTACGGCGACCACGACGGCGCGTGGGTCGACGAAGAGACGGGGCTGGACCCACAGACCGAGAAGACCGAGGTACTGGCCGAAGCAGAGCGCGTAGCCCGTGAGCGCCCCGTGGAACACGGCGGCCACGGCTCGGTCGCTCGCTTCGCCGGCCTGTACGGCCCGGACCGCTACCGACTGGAGCGGTACCTGGAGGGACCGGTGACGGCCGGCTACCTGAACATGGTCCACCGGGCCGACGCGGCCGGGGCCGTGCGCCACCTGCTGACGGGAGACCACCGGGAGGAAGTCGTGCTGGTCGTCGACGACGAACCCGTCGAGAAGTGGGCATTCGCCGACTGGCTGGCCGAACAGTGTGACGTCCCGTTCCCGCCGAAACAGACGACAGCGGAACGACTGGCCGACGACAGCCTCTCGGAGACGGCGAAGCGCCGTATCCAGACGAGCAAGCGATGCTCGAACAATCGGCTTCGGGAACTGGGCTACGAATTCGAGTACCCGACCTTCCGGGAGGGGTACCGCGACGCCGTCCGGGAATACCGGCAAAATTAGCTGTATCGGGGGCGAACTTTATTACTGATAGGCTGGCGAACAGCGTGGTATGACACGCGTTGCCGCCGGCGGACTCCAGATCGACGCCGCCGCGGCGTTCGCTAGCGAGAACCCCCTGCTGGTCGCTGGTGTCGCTGTGGTTCTTCTCGCCCTCCTCGGTGCCGGCATCTGGTTGCGTCGGTATCTCAGCCGAACGCCCGGCGAGCGACTGCGTCGGACGCTGACCGGCTACGACCGGATCGCGGTGTTGATGCACCCGAACCCGGACCCGGACGCGATGGCCTCCGCGCTGGCCGTCAACCAACTCGTCGCCGGCACTGATACGTCAGCGTCGTTGCTGTACCCCGGGGAGATACGCCGCCCGGAGAACCGGGCCTTCCAGACGGTGCTGGATCTGGATTTCGACCACATCGAGACTGTCGACGACATCGACGGCGAGGCAGTCGTCCTCGTCGACCACAACACGGCACGCGGCTTCCCCGGTGCCGAAGAGATAGAACCGGTCGCCGTCATCGACCACCATCCCGGCAACGGCAGCGGGGACGAGTTCACGGACATCCGGTCCGATTACGGGGCCTGTGCGACCATCTTCGCGAGCTACTTCAATCAGTTGGAGTTCGAGTTCAGCGACACACAGGGGAACGGGGGTATCGATATCGACGCGTCACCGGCAGAGACCATCCCCTGTGCGCTGGCGACGGGGCTGATGTACGGTATCCAGTCGGACACCCGGTCGCTGACCAACGGGTGTAAGTCCGAGGACTTCGCGGCTGCCGCGTACCTCTACGATGGGATGGACAGCGACCTGCTCAACCGCATCGCGAACCCGCAGGTCGACGCCGAAGTCCTCGACGTGAAATCCCGAGCCATCGGGAAACGAGAGGTGCGAGCGCCCTACGCGTTCAGTGATGTGGGCGAGGTGTCGAACACGGACGCGATTCCGCAGGCGGCGGACGAACTGGAGACGTTAGAGGGCGTCTCGGCGGTCGTCGTTGTCGGCGAGAAGAAAGGGACCATGCGCATCGCCGGGCGCTCGCGGGACGACCGGGTCCACATCGGCCGGGCGATAGAGGCCGTCGTCGACGATATCCCGATGGCCGAGGGCGGCGGCCACGCTCGGATGGGCGGCGGCAAGGTCCCGGTCGAGCACATGGCCGGCCTCGGCCCCAGTAACGGCGTTTCCCGGGAAGATTTCCGCGAGCGGGTGTTCGATGCGATGAGCGGCGAACTGTGACAGGCGACTCCTGCGCTGTCGCCGACTCCAGTGAATCTCTGTCCTTTTGTCACTGCCCGACCAACACCCGGTATGGCCACACGGGAGGCGACCTGGGCGTACCGGGACGACCACGACGAGTTCGCGCGCACGTTCTACCGGCGGTTCGGCGACGGCGTCGTCTCCAGCATCGGCATCGGAACGTACCTCGGCGACCCGACCGACGAGCGGGACGCGAGTTACCACGACGCTATCGTGACGGCACTCGAATCCGGCATCAACGTCGTCGACACGGCGATAAACTACCGTCACCAGCGCTCCGAGCGGGTCGTCGGCGACGCCGTCGCGGACGCCGAGGTGGACCGCGATGCGATTGCCGTTGCGACGAAAGGAGGGTTCATCCCGTTCGACGGAGAGCGCCCGGCGGACCCCGGCGCGTTCGTCCGGTCGGAGTACCTCGACACCGGCATCGTGGACCGCGACGACCTCGTCGCGGGCCAGCATTGCATCGCGCCCGACTACATTGACGACCAGGTCGACCGCTCGCTCGCGAATCTGGGGCTGGACACCATCGACCTCTACTACGTCCACAATCCGGAGACACAACTGAAGTCCAAGTCCCGTGAAGCGGTGTACGACCAGCTAGAGGCGACCTTCGAGCGACTGGAGGAGCGCGCTGCAGCCGGCGACATCGAGTACTACGGTGTCGCGACGTGGGAGGCGTTCCGCGTGGCCGCTGCCCACGACAGCTATCTCTCGCTGCCCGAGGTCGTCGAGCGCGCACGCGCCGCGGCAGAGACGGTCGGCAACGCGGCGACGCATCTCCGCGCGATTCAGTTGCCGTTCAACGTCTCGATGGCCGACGCGTTCACCGTCGAATCCCACGACGGCGCGGAGGGGGCGCAGTCGGCGCTGTGGTTCGCTCACGAGGCCGGGCTGGACGTGTTCACCAGCGCATCCATCATGCAGGGCAAGCTGGCCGCAGCGGTCCCGGACGACGTGGCGGCGAAGCTCTCGGGCGAGACGAGCGCACAGCGCGCCATCAACTTCGCACGCAGCGCGCCGGGCGTGACCTGTTCGCTGGTCGGCACGGGCTCGGTCGAGCACGCCCGGGAGAACGTCGATGCCGGTCGGTACGAGCCGCTCGGTGCGGACGCGTTCGACGCCGTCTTCGAGTAGCTAGCTGAGTTCCTTCCACTTACCGTCGCACTCGGGGCAGACGCGCACTTTCCCGACCTCGTCCGGGTCGTTCTCCGTCGCGAGCGGCTCGTCACAGCTGGTACAGGAGAGCCGTCCGTAGTTGTCCTTCTCGACGTCGCCGGCCCGGAGGGCCTTCCTCACTGAGTCCATACCTGCCAGTGTGCTACCCGCGTGTAAAAACCCCGTGGCGGCGTTCCGGAACGTTGTTCATGGCTTCCGGTCTATCACCGGTCGTGTCTCGTCGCCGTATCTTCGGCTCGCTGTTGGGGATGGTGTTCTGCATCAACCTCGCGAGAGTCGTCTTTGCACCACTTATCGAGCCGATCCGGGCGACGACGGGTGCGTCCGATGCGACGCTCGGACTGCTCGCAACGATGGCCTGGGCCGGGAGCGCCCTCCCGAGGCTTCCCACCGGCGTCCTGCTGACCCGGATATCGCGGGCGAAGGTCATCTTCGGCTCCGGTGTCGTGTTGACGCTCGGGACGACGTTCACCGCGTTCGCGTTCGACCCGACGTTGTTGCTCGTCGGCGCGTTCACTATGGGGCTTGCCAGCGGCGTCTACCTGACTGCGGCGAACACGCTGGTCAGCGAACTGTACCCGGAGCGGCCCGGCCGCGCCCTCGGGCAACATGGGGTCGCTTCCCAGCTCGCCGCCGTCGGCGCGCCGGCGCTGATCTCGTTCGTACTCATCGTCGGAACGTGGCGGACCGCGCTGCAGGGGATAGCGGTCGCCGCGGGACTGGTGACCATCGCGTTCACGCTCATTGCGAGACGCTCGCAACTCCCCGACGCCGGGAGCGAAGACCGCGACCTCCTCGGCGCGGCGCGCGCCCAGTGGCACATCATCGTCACCAGCGTCGCCACCATCGGCGTCGCGGGCCTGGTCTGGAACGGACTGTTCAACTTCTACGTCACCTACGCCACGAGCGTTGGGCTGTCCGCGGGGTTAGGTCGAACGCTGCTGTTGCTCGCGTTCGGCGCCGGCGTACCGGCCTTCTACGTCAGCGGTCGGCTGGCCGACCGTCTCCCGTCGATTCCGTATCTCCTGACGATTCTGGCGGCCTTTACCGGCTGTGTGCTGGTGCTCCCGTCACTGACCGGATTCTGGTCGCTGGCCGCGTTCAGCGTCGTCGTCGGCTACGTCATCCACAGCATCTTCCCGGCGGTGGACGCGTACCTGCTCGGCTCGCTCCCGGACCGCCACCGCGCGAGCGCCTACGCCACCTACGGCGCGGGAATGATGGTGATGCAGGCCCCCGGGAGCGCGCTCGTCGGCCGACTGCTTGATGCCGGCGTCACGTTTCCGACACTGCTTCGCGGCATGGGAATCGCGTTGCTCGTCGTCCTCGTTGCGATGGTGTCGCTGCACCTCGACGGTCGCCTGCCGAGCGCAGCCCGAGCCTAAAGGCTGAAGCCGCTCGGTGCCGCGTCACCTGTATGGACCTGCAACCGGACGAGCTGGCTGGCGTCGTCGACCTCTTCGGCTCGCTCACCAGAGCGGAACTCGTCGACGCCTGCGGCGAACTCGCCTTCAAGCAGGGCGTCGACGCCGACCCGGACGCGGTCGCGGCGGCCATCGACGGCGCTATCGACTCGTATCACCTCGTCGCCGTCGACGACCACGCCGCCGATACAGACGAGACGCTGCTGGTAGTCGGCCCCGTCGCGTTCCCGGCTCTGCCCGACGGCGCGGCCGATCTCCCGCACATCATGGACGTACCGTCCCGCGACCTTGCGCGCGACGCCGTCATCGAGGCCGTCAAGTCCCGCTTCCGAGAAGACGCGGTAATGGCAGTGAAGAACAGCGACGAGGACCGCGTCGAGACACTGCTCGACGTGAGCTACGATATCGAAGCCTGGGAGAGCGTTGAAATGGACGGCCTCCGCGACCGTCTGGACGACGTGTGAGCCCGACATCCGTATTCTGCACCATTAAATCGGCTAGTTCGCAGGAGTGAGCCACCCGAATTAAGACGCTCGGGTACCTACGATGTGCTATGCAGTTCGACCGGGTCGCGGCCCACGAGCCAGTCGTCGTGGACGACGAGCCACAGGAGGCCGCCGTCATCGCCCCGGTGGTCACGCGACCCGAGGGCGAGGCGATACTGTTCACGAAACGCGCTGACCACCTGTCTGACCACCCCGGGCAGATGTCGTTCCCCGGCGGCGGCCGCGAACCCGAAGACGAGGACCTGCTGCGGACGGCGCTCCGGGAGGCCAACGAGGAGATCGGACTCGACCCGCTGGCAGTCAACGTCGTCGGCCGGCTGGACGACATCAGGACCATCACGCGCTACTCCGTGCGCCCGTTCGTCGGCCGGATCCCGGACCGCGACTATCTGCCCTCGGACGAGGAAGTCGCCGAGATCGTCCCCCTGCCGGTGTCGGAGCTGACGGACCTGGACAACTACGAGTCCGAACACCGCGACCATCCCCACTACGGCGAGATACGGCTCCACTTCTTCTACGTCGACGGCTACACCGTCTGGGGCGCGACGGCGCGGATGCTCGTCCAGTTGCTCGAACTCGCAACCGACTGGCGGATGCCGCCCGAGCCGGACCGCTACATGGAGCCGGACGACGACCTCCCGCCGAGCGTGCGCGACGAAGCTGAGTGACACAGAGTGGGTTGTGGTAGGGCCGAGAGCGACAGGATTTTGCGACCCCGAGACGTTGATCGCGTACTGGATGACCACGCTTACCGGTGCGACACTGGCGGCCGCCGGCATCGACGCGGTGGCGCTCAAGCCGACAGAAGTGGACGTGTCCCGAGCGACGGGGCTCGACATCGAGACGCTCGCAATCGATTACGAGGGGGCGTCTCACGTCCCGGAGACAGACACTATCGAACGACTGGCGTCGACCGCCGACGTACGCGTCACCACGCCAGTCCGGGCCGACGGCTTCGATCCGCTGGGAGACGACAGCGGGTTCGACGCGCTGCCGGCCGGTGCGGGACACGTACTGGTCGCCGGCCACAGCGCGTATCTCTCGGAGGACGAGGCCGAACGGGCCGTCGCACCGCGGTTGCGGGCGGCCGTCGACGACGCCAGCGACCCCTGGGTCGGCACCGAGGGCATCGAACGCCTCGCGCTGGCGGTCGGGGGCACGCAGTACGAACTCCTCTCCCGGACGACGGCCCGCGACGTGCGGACGCTCCGGACGGCCGGCTTCGAGGGATCGATTGCCGTCTACGCCCCGCTCGTGCTCTCGAACAGCGAGGACGCGATGCTGGACGCCGTCGGCGACTA
>NZ_WPCB01000070.1:0-13018 GCF_009741785.1 Haloarcula sp. CBA1122 | reverse complement strand
CGACGAACGCCGTCGCCATCCAGGCCGATCCGGCCCACGCCGCGAGCGCCGGCGATCTGGTTCAGGTCTGGGAGCAAGCGCCGGCGAAGCGCGTGCTCACCGGCGAACTCCGGGGCGTCGCTGACGACGTGGTGACAGTCGCTATCGACGCCGCCGACACGCCGAAACTCGACCCGCAAACGCAGTACAAGCTCGTCACGCTCCCGGTGCAGGACCGCTCCGACCGGGAGTTCGCCTCGCTGCTTCGTGCGGCCGACGAGACGATGGGAACCGCCACTGTTGAACCGGGGAGCACGCTCGACGGTGCGGCGGTCGGCAGTCTGGCAGTCACTGTGGTCGCGATTACCCGAGACGACCAGCAACCGGAGACGATTCCGTCTCGCGGGCGTGTGCTGGCGGCCGGCGACACTATCTACGCAATCGCCACGCCGGACGCGTTGCGGCGGCTGGAGCAAGCCACGGAAGGGACCACGACAGCGACTGTGACGGACGAGTCGGAAGACGATACTGCTGACGAGGACGGCCAGTCAGGCGCGTCTGACCCGGCTGCTGGAACTGAGCAGACTGACGGGGCGGCTGAACCAGCGGCCGACACGACTGATGCCGATGCCCACGACAGCGCGGGGGATGTCGACGCGGCCGAGACCGATGCCGAGGATACGACCGACACCGACGCTGAGATAAACAGAGCTGACACCGACACTGCCGGTGAACCGGCTGACACCGCCGCTGAGGATGGGGCGGCTGATACTGCTGCTGACGCTGGCCTGGCTGATATCGGCGCTGACGACGGGACAACCGAGACCGGAGACGAACCCACGGACGACGACCCGCTGGCGGCGCTTCGGAACGCCGATGTGGAGGACGCAGACGACGAGCTGACTGCGGACGAGGCGTTCGAGGACTTGCCGGCAGACGACGGCGACGATACCGTCGAAGTGTGGGACCCGGAAGAGCGAATCGACGGGGCGGACGACGAGCTGACTGCGGACGAGGTCGACGACAGCGACTCGGCGGACTCCGAAGCGCCCGCCGAGGACGGAGACGGCGTCGACGACGAATCGGGCGCTGGTGACGACTCGGAGAAGTCAAACTGAGAGGCGGGCCTCCCTATTGCTGGATGCACGCCGTCGCCGGCTGCCCTTCCCCGGTCCACCTGAACGGGCCGGACACACCTCGGTCCGGAACCCTCTTTTGCCGGACGCCCGGAGTACGGCTATGGAGTGGAAACTGTTCGCACACCTCCGGGACGCGGCCGACGGCCAGTCGGTCAGCGTCGATATCGAGGGCGAGGCCACGGTCGAGACGGCGCTCGATGCGCTGCTCGCGTCGCGACCGGCGCTCGCCGAGGAGGTGCTCGACGAGAACGAGGAGTTGGCCGACCACGTCCGGGTGCTCGTCGACGGCGAGGACCCGTTCGCCGCCGGTGAGGGGCTGGCGACGGCAGTCGACGAGGAGACGGAACTGGCGTTGTTCCCGCCGGTCAGCGGCGGTTGATACGGCTCGTCGGAGCGGTTTTCGGGTATGTGTCGACTTTGGAGCCGGCACTCTCCCGAAACAATCTTCGACAATCCGTATAGCACGACCTGTCGTCTGTGTCAGCTTTCCAGCGCGCCCGCCACCGTCACGTTCGCGATGACGATTCGCACGCCGTCCTGATACTCAGTATCGAGCGTCACGTCCCAGCCGTGGGTCCGGGCGAGCATCCGCAGGTTCGGGAGCGTCATCCCGGCTTCGGCGTCCGGCATCGCACCGCCGTACTCGAAAAAGGCCTCCGCCGCTGTTTCGCCCGCCGGGGTTCCGTCGTCGGTGATGACGATCTCGTCGGCCTCTCGCTCGACGGTGACCGTCGACGCGTCGTTGTGGGCCGCGAACGTGAACCCACTCTCGAAGAGGTCCCGCAATCGAGTCGGGTCGGCGATTATCTGTCCCTCCACGTCGGCCGCCATCATGAGGCCGTTCGTGTCGGCACGGTCCCAGGCTCCGTCGATGACCGGCTGGAGGTCGACAGCTGTCGTTTCGTCGATTGTCTGCCCGTGTCGGGCCAGCGTCGCGAGTCCGTCCACGATTTCGGACATCCGCTCGGCTGTCTCGGACGTCGACTGGAGGGATTCTTTCGCCAGACCGACCTTGCCGCGGTCTAGAGCGTCTCCGGCGACGGAGACGCGGCCGGTGATTATCTGGAGCGTGTTCAGAAGCTCGTGTCTGATCGCGGTTGCGAACCCCTCCAACTGCTCGTTCTGTCGGTCGAGTTCGCGGCGACGTCGCTCGCTTTCGGTCACGTCGGTGAACACGAGCATCCGACCGATGTCGACCTGCCCCAGCGAAAACGAGGTGTCGCTGACGAGGTAGTACTCCGTCCCGCCGTTCCGGTTCCGTTCGAGAATCTGCTCGTCCGTTTGCAGTATCTCAGTGACGGCCGGCAACACTGTGTCGAGCTGCTGCCCGCGGCTCCCGGCCAGCGCCGGGAAGAGCCGCTGTGCCTCGCCGTTAGACTCCTTGATGTAGCGGTCATCGTCGAGATATACGACAGCATCGTCGACGCCATCGGTCAGTTGCACGGCGAGAAACGCCTCGTCGTACACGTAGAGGACACCGAACGCGAACAGTGCGACGCCGAGCGGCTCGTGATTGATGTCGAGCAGGATGTCGGTGACGAACCCGACGATGTCGAACACTACCGGAATCGCCGTGACACCGACGAGAACGCCCAGCGGACGGGTGTCGTAGTCCGCTTCGAGGAACAGTTCGAACAGCATGAAGAAGCCGACGGTGACGAGCGCGTAGGAGAGTCCCGTCACCACCCAGTGAAACACGCCGTGTGTGATTGCCAGATGCGGGAACGGCTCAGAGACGAACTGCGTGGCGAAATAGAGCCCGTGAAGCGGATTGGTCAGCTTCACCGTGACGATACCGAGGTACACGCTCACGGCGACCACACGGTATAGTCGGTTCCGGTGGAACGCCCGCCCGGTGTACGCCGAACAGAAGTACAGCCACGCACCGACCGTCGCGAGACCGACGATGAGGCTGCCGAGGTAGAACGCGTATCCAAGCGTCCCGGGCGTGATCAGGAACCCGAGTTGCAGCGCCGCCCAGCCGCCGCTACAGAGAAGGAGTCCGACCATCCCGCGGCGGGTATCGGGATCTTCCATGCGAGTCGCTCTGTAGAGCCCGACGCCGCAGCCGACCGCCGCGAGGCCGTACGCCGCGACGTATACGAGAAATGCCGGCGAACTCCCAACAAGATCCATCTATCGGTGACTGGGCGTGTATCTGAATGAGTGTTGCGTCCGCGTTATCGGTTATGATAACTCTCCGAGGCCGTCTATCTCGAACACGAAGTCCGGGCGGCCGTCGATGTTCCCGCTGGCGTACGCGGCCTGGGCCACATGGCGCGGTGTCTCGGGGATGAGGACCCGCGTCCCGTCAACGCCGAGCGTAGCTGCGTCGGCGGCTATCGCAGTGAACAACGCCCGCGCAGCGTCGACGTCGCTCCACACCCCGACAGCGTACTCCGCGAGCCGTTCGCCGTCAGCTTCGGTCGTCCGGACGCGACACGCCAGGCCTCGTGGCTTATCCCCGACGGTCAGGACCGCCTGGTCAGTCGCCAGCCGGTCGAGCGTGTCCCGCGTCAGCGTCGAGAGCGCCCAGCTCTCCCCGCTGTCGAGCGCGAGCCCGGACAGGACGTCTCGTCCGTCGCTCTCCTGCCAGTAGCGCCACGCTGTCGCGGGGTCGTTTCCGACAGTCATCCCGGGCGTCTCGTCCCGTGGCTCGGGGTGTACCCAGCGGAACGACGTGACCGCCTCGAAGCCAGCAGCCAGCGACTGCCCGAGTCCGGCCTCGTTCCAGGAAAACACCATGCTTCGGCCGACTGACGCGCCGGCATCGGCCGCCCATTCTATGAGGTGGTCGGTCAGCAGCGACCCCAATCCCTGCCCTCTGTAGTCCGAGTCTATACGCATGCCCTGAAACCACGCCTCGGTCTCAGTGAGCATGACGGCCTGCGCGAGGCCGACGGCGTGACCGTCAACATCGACGACGAGGGTTTTCCGGTCCGCGCCGTCGTCGTCGACCCAGTCGCGGAACACGTCGGGGATGTAATCGGCCATCGCGCGGTCGGCCCAGACATCGCTTGTCAGTTCGACAATATCGTCGTAGTCGTCGTGACGAGCCGTCCGAACAGTCGGCGACATACGGGCAGACTCTCCCGCGACGGTGAAAAAAGGGTCGCGTCGATTCGCCAGCCGGGAACGGCCCGTCCCGCCGAGGCTACCACACCGTGTTCGGTGCTACAGCCACGGCGTCGAGCGCTGCTGAATCTCGCCGGCAAGGGGTTCCTGCATGGCGTCGGCAACGTCGTCGCTGTTTGCCAGCGCCCACATGAGCTTGACCTTCGCTGTGCCGGGGAGCATGTCCTCGCCCTCGATGACGCCGGCGTCGAGCAAGTCCCGGCCGGTGTCGTAGACGCGGTCACAGACCCGCCCTTCGAGGCACTGGCTGGTCATGACAAGCGGGATGTCGAGCTCCTCGATGGTCCCGATCCAGTCGGTGTTGACGTGGCCGAGCCCGGTTCCCTCGATGACGACGCCCTCGCTGTCCTCGGCGGCGGCTTCTAGCAGCGACGGGTCCATTCCGGGGGAGAACTTCAGGAGTTCCACGTCTGTCTCGATGTCGTCGTGCAGCGCCAGGTCGACGGCGTCCCGTTCGGCGTATTCGCGGTGGAACGTAACTGTGCTCTCACCGTCGATGTCGTAATCGACCTCGCCGAGCGGCTTCGCGCCGACCGTCTCGAAGGCGTCCCGGCGCGAGGTGTGGTTCTTCCGGACGCGAGTGCCGCGATGGAGCGCACAGCGGTCGTCGGACTCGTCGGCGTGCATGCAGACCAGCACTTCTGCGCAGTCGCTCGTGGCGGCCTCGACGGCGGAGACGGCGTTCATCACGTTGTCCGAGGACGGTCGGTCCGCCGAGCGCTGGCTGCCCGTAAAGACTATCGGGACCGGCGTGTCGAGCATGAACGACAGCGCGACGCGGAGTACTGCATCGTGTCGGTGCCGTGCATGACGACGATACCGTCCGCGCCGGCCTCGATCTCCTCGTGGACCGCCTGCGCGAGGTCCTGCCAGACCGCCGGGGTCATGTTCTCCGAGAGGATGTTGGCGACGACGCGGCCGCGATAGTTCGCCATCCCTGCCAGGTCCGGGACCGCCCGCAGCACGTCCTCGGCGTCGAACTGGGCCGTCACCGCGCCGGTGCGGTAGTCGACCGTCGAGGCAATCGTGCCGCCGGTGGAAATCAGCGAGACCGTCGGGAGATCGTCGTCGAACTCGATTGCCGACTGGCTCTGTTCGTCCTGTGCGCTTTCGACGTCGTACACGTCCGATTCCAGCACGTCGACGGACGCGTCCTCGCGGTCGATGCCGACGTTGTACCCGCCGTCGAGTTTGACGACGAGGTGGTCGGGCGTACTCGACGGGAGCACCACGCCCTCGTAGGTCTGGGCCGCGCGCTCGACGCGGACCCGGTCGCCTGCGTTCATGCGCGGCACTTTCCGCCGGTGGGACTTGAACCCACTCGTTTCGGCGAGCGCTCTCGGCCACGCGCCGGACCTGGCGACCGGCCGGCGGTTGGGGCGCTCGCCGCGGCTCTGGTCCGGGATATCTACGTCCGTTACTGCGAGTTACAAACGCTATCAGACCACAATGTTATCCCACTAGACATTCTCCTAACAAGTATGGCAGACAACAAGAACGGCCGTGAAGCCCAGGCCCAAAACGAGGAGCGCCGCCAGCGGGAGCGCGCTATCACTGAGGAACTTGAGCGGGCGGACGAACCCGAGCCGCCGGTCGATCCGACGGAACTCGCGTACTTCGAGACAGAACTCGAATCGCTCGAATTCCCGGCGACAGCGGCTGACGTGGTCGCTACGGTCGGCGATCACGAAATCGAGTCGGCCGACGGGACGTACACTGTCGCGGACCTCTTGCCCGATGCGGAGGTCGAGTCCTTCGAATCGCCGGCCGAGGTCCGGACGCGGGTCCAGCGGCCGACGGTAGCCGGGGCGATGAAACGCGTCGTCGAGGCCGCCGACGAACACCAGAGCGCGTCCTTTGGCGCCTCACAGCGCGACGGCTACGAGCGGACGTTCCGGGAGCTGCGGGCTATCGACGCGGATGACGACGACGAGGGTATCCGGGCCATCGCCGACTGGATTATCGAGCGCATCCACGAGAAAGAGACGCTTCCCGGGTCCCGCGACGTCCGCCGACAGGCGGCGAAGTTCTGCCGGTCGAACGGCTACTCGGTTCGCAACGACGAGTGGCTCGGTATCTGAGCGACACACCACCGTATCCCTGACTGCCGGCGGCCCCCACAAGGACCATACTGCTCGCGGTCACACACTCTATATGGCCGAACGAACCGAGGAGCGGACCCGCGACGCGGACGCAAAATCGGGCAGTGACCTCGGCGTCGATGTCGGCGTGACGGAGTCAGCGGAGACGGACGTCGCTGTCGGGGAATCGCGCGATGCGGAGTCTTCTGTCAGCGACTCCACCACCAAAGACAGTGGGAGCTACTTTTCGCTCCGAGCGCTGTTGTTCGCCTTCGGTGCGGTCGGCGGTGGGATGGTGCTCGGCGGGCTGATACCGCTCGTCCCGTTCACCGAACTGGTCGGCATCCTGCTTGGCGGATTCGTCTACGGACTGCTCGCCAGCGAGCGCCGATACGCCGAACTGGGTCTGGCGGGCGCTGTCAGCGGCGGCGCAACGGCTGTTCTGTCCCTCCTCCCACAGCTCGCCGCGGGACTGAACGGCACCAGACTGTTCGCTATCGCTGGCGGGGTCGGCCTCGTGCTCGCGCTTGTCGGGCACTACTTCGGCCGCGACCTGCGGAGCGGGCTGACGAAAGACATAGAGTGAGCTAGCTGCCACCGCTCCAACAGCAGTCACTTGTCGTGTTAGACGATTTCCCAGCCGTCGTCGGTCCGTTCGACCACGTCGTCCTCTGCAAGCCGAGTGAGCGCTTCCTCGACGATTTCCGGCGGGGCCTCGATCTCTCGGGCCAGCGCCGGAACGGTATCGATACCGTTTGCGAGCCCGCTGACCAGTTCTGCGTACAGTCGTCCGTCGCCGTTCGCGAAGCCGGAGTCGATGCGGTCCCGTACGTCGGTCATGCGGGCCTGCACCCATCGCTGGGCCAGCGACAGTTCGTTCTCTAGCTGCTGGAGATGCTCCAGTTCCCGCGCCAAGTCGTGAAAATCCCCGTCGGACGTGGACCCCACGTCTATCGAGAGATGGCGACAGGAGGGCATCTCGAACTCGGGGTTTGCCGGGTAGGCGCTCTTGGTACCGAACTCGTAGGGAGAGACTCGGACTTCCAGGCGGAGATTCCGGGCGATAGAGAAGTACTTCCGGCGCTGGTCGTCCGTCCGGGAATCGACGAGCCCGGCGTCTTCGAGCTTCTGGAGGTGGTCGATGACCGCTTTCGGGCTGACGCCGATGTATTCGCTGATTTCGGTGACGTAGCAGGGCTTGTGTGCGAGGAGTTTGAGAATCCGCCGGCGGTTGGCGTTTCCAAGGAGATTGAGTAACTCGGCGGAGTCCATCGATACGTAGGTAGCGGGTCACGGTTCAAAAGCATGACTCTCGTCGGGCGGTTTACTGGTGTCTCCCGGCTACGTTAGCAGGTCAATCCACGACATGCTCTGTGAGCCGCTGTTCCCGTTCCCCTGGCCGCTTCCGCCATTACCGCCCTGTCCGCCACTGTTCCCTTGCCCGTTATCGTTTCCGCCGTTATTCGCGTCGCCGTTGTTACCGCCGGACGCGCCGCCAGAATCATCAGCACCGTTACTATCAGAGGTGTCCTCAGCACCGTCACTGCCAGAACTCCCGTCAGAGTCATCGGAACTGTCGTCAGCACCGTCACTGCCAGAACTCCCGTCAGAGTCATCGGAACTGTCGTCAGCACCGTCACTGCCAGAACTTCCGTCAGAGCCATCGGAACTGTCGTCAGCACTGTCGTCCGAGTCCGATGTACCGGCTGAATCATCCTCCCCACCACTGTCGGCTTCATCTGAACCGCTGTCGTCTCCTGCGGTATTGTCGCCGCTGTCATTGCCGTCCCCATTCCCGTTGCCTCTGTCGTTGCCCTGTTCAGCCCCGTTTCCCTGTGTGGACTCCCCGGTTTCGTTTCCGCTGTCGTCAGGCCCGTCGTCCGGTGGCCCCTGGTCGCTCTCGTTTCGTTGTTGTCCGGGGGCGTCAGCAGGCGGTCCCTGTTCACTCTGGTTTGCACCCCGTTCGGACGTGTTGGCTGGTGGTCCCTGTTCGCTCTGGTTGGTCCCAACATCGTCCGGCGGTCCCTGCTCACTTCGATTGACTCCGGCGCCGTCCGGCGGTCCCTGCTCACTTCGATTGACTCCGGCGTCGTCCGGTGGTCCCTGCTCACCTGGGCCGGCGGTCTCTGGTGGTCCGGCGATGCCGCGAGCAATCGACGAGACCTGCTGGCCGGAGAGCTTGCTTGCGTTCTGTTTCAGTCGCTCCAGTGCGGTGTCGTTCACACCGGTCTGTTCGGCGGCCGTGTCGGTGTCGTTAATCGCGGTCTGTAGGCCCGCGATCTCCGCCGTGAGGCGGCTCTGCTGAGCTATGTACGCCTGCTCACTGATGTTTCCGTTCTCGTATCGCTGTTCAAGCGTGGCGTTGCGCTCCTGAAGCCGTTCGAGCCGGCGTTCGAGCGAGCCAGCTCGCTCCGTGACCAGTTCGGCTCGTTCAGTTCCGTTCGATTGGTTGTACGCCGACCGCCACATCCCGTTCTCGACCGTGTCGTTCGCGGCGGCAGAGTTCGACTGGAGGAACGCCGTGAGTTGCGTCCCCATCCCGCTAGTAGAGTCGTTCTGCGTGGCCACTGTCTCCGTCGCGGTCTCCTGCGCTGTCACGGCCGGGAGGCCGACAGCGACAGTCCCGACGATTACCAGCACTGTGAGGAGCGTGGCCTGACGTGGACTCATTCCTATCCATACCTCTACCCTCCCACATCAAAAAGAAACGCCTTCGTTCGTGTCGTTCACAGACGACTGAAACAATCGCAGATAGTCCAAGAGTGTTTAAGCTGCCTTTTGCATCGGCCTTTCCATCGGCAGCAGCTGCCAGGCGATCACTACCGACAGCACCGAGAGCGCGACGGTGGCGAGCGGTAACACGAGACCTGGGTTGTACCGGAGTGGCGGATGATAGCCGAAGCCGTAGTCGAGCACGTCGTTGCCGAGCGCCAAAACCAGCGCAGTCACGAGCGCACCCTTCGTCGTCCGGGCGTAGTGAGGGACTAACAGCCCCTCGGCAACGAACCCGAGGTGGGTGACGATGATGCCGAAGTACGCCCACGGAGCCGGGAAATAGGCGTCGAAGCCGATGTTTAACGCCACGACGGTCCACAGACCCATCTTGACTAGCCAGACAAGCGCGATGGTATGGAGGTACGCCAGCGGCACCGTCAGCGGCACCTCGTCGAGCGACTTGCCGAGGAACGGCAGGAGGGTAGCCACCGACAGTGTCATCAGGAATAGTGCAGCCGGCGAATCAGCATAAAGTGGCCAGAGAAACGTCGACACGTCGGGCATCGTTTCGACGTAGTACCGGACGCCGACGAGCATCGCGACGGCGTTGACGACCAGCAGCCACACGAGGCTCGGTGTCTGTTCCAGGTAGTACCGCGCGTACCGACGTGGCAACGGCCCCCGCTGCTCGCTCATGGGTCGAACCGGGGCCGCTCGCGGCATAGCCCTGTCGGACGGGAGCCGACACCGCGTCGTCCACCCACTGAGTCCGCGCTGTTTGCACGACGGCAAAAGGCTGCCGGCGAACACTTATGTATGTCAATGACACACATCCAGATGCACCGATGTTCGAACAGTTTTCGCGCGGATACTACCTCGGCCGCCTCTACGTCGAACCGAGAGACGACGCGGCGGCCGCGATGTGTCGCGAGCAGCACGAACGAGTGAACGAACAGTTGTACGCCTCCGGCGAGGGGGTCGAACGCACAGACTATCCGCTTGTAATGAAGCTCGGTTCCCAGCACTTCGCCGTCCACGGGGACGAACAGGTCCCGGCAGACACACTCGTCGTGCCCGAATCGATGCTTGAAAACGCCAACGTCCGGAACCCGCCCAGCCTCGAAGAAGTGTTCCTGGCGAAAGCGGACCACGCCGCACAACTGCTCTCTATCTCCGAGGGGACGCCGACACTGCCCGATACCGCGGTCTGAGGTCGTCGAACCCCCGCTCTGATGACAGTCTCCGTTTTCACTGAGCGGGCAGAAAGCGAGCGACTTCTCGCGGGCCGGTATAAGTAGGTTATACGCTTAAGCTACAGAGCAATGCAGTCAGGGGACTACTATTCACCTGATGCCACAGCGGAACCTTGCAGACGATCAGGACAGAGCTACGGAATCCAAATTCTACCTCCCCGCAGGGACCACCCCGTCGTCCGAAGCCGGCTGGTTCGAGCGTCTCTGGGCCGTGCTGTTCAATCATCGCGTCTGAACCATCGATGTGCGGGACTGTGCTGAACAGTGGGGTGATTTCTGATCGGGTCTCCCAGGCTGACCGGCTCGTATCGACGTGCAAACCCTGACCGCAGTCCCGTGCGCAGAAACCACGACCAGCCGACCCAGTTAAGCTACCGCACGGCTACCGTTATAACGCCTACTTGTCCGCGTTAGCGCACCAAACCACGATACAGAACAATGACCGATATCACGGCGGTCGTCCGAGCCGAGCACCCGGACATCGTGCTCACGGAGACCGTTACTCACGACCGCAGTTCGAAAGTCAGGTCGGTGTCAGAGGCGGGAACAGACCCGACCTCGGGGAAATTCTTCTATCACATCGAATCGTCCGATTTCCAGCAGTTCGAAGACGGATTACGGAACGACAGTACCATCGGCGAATTCGAGCGAGTCATCGAAACCCGAGACGACGAGGCCATCTACAGCTTCGAGTACACGGACGAAGCGAAAATCCTCTCACCTGTAATTTCCTCCGCGAACGGTGTCATACTCGACATGGAGAACGACGGGAGTGCCTGGATTCTCACAGTGTGGATGCCCGACCGAACGGATCTAGTTCACCTCTGGGACTACGCACAACAGAACGGGATTGATATCGATTTACTGCGCGTGAACGAATACGCCAGTTTAGGGAACACCGACGCCGGGTTGACCGATAGCCAGCGAGAGGCGCTCCTCGTCGCATTCGAAACAGGGTATTTCGAAGAACCGCGGAACGCGACCCTCAGCGATGTCGCCGCGGATCTCGATATCTCTCAGCCGGCTGCCAGTGGGCTCCTCCGACGCGGCATCAAGCGACTCATCATATCGTCACTGCGTGATGACAGCGAAACGCCAGATTGACTGACGGCTCCTCGGTGCAGTGGCGGTCCGGGAAGTCACTTTTAAGCCCGTCCCCGTCCGCCATCCAGTCGATGCTTGACCGGTTGCTGGGCAGAGCGTCGCTGAAAGAGCGGGTGGCCGAACTCGAAGAGGAGAACCATCACCTCGAACGACAGCTCGACGCCGAGAAGGAGCGCCGCGCCGACGCAGCGACCGAGCGCCAGCGGGCCGAGGCCGAGGTCAATCGGCTGGAGGACCGCGTCGCCGAACTTCAGGACCGAGTCGAACGCCTGCAAGACGAGGAGGGAGAATCGACGTTCCGAGCCGAGGAAACGCTCAGTCGGGCGCGACTGAGTGAGGTCCTCGACCGGCTGGAATCCGTCGAGACAGAACCAGAGGGGGTCTTTACCGCCTACGTTGATGCGGAGCGCTCCCTGCCGGGTCCAGTCCGGGACGCCTTCGGTGACCGCGCGTCGCTGGTCGCCAGCGCCGCACCGTGTCTCGCAGTCACCGACGACGCCGGCCTCCTGTCGGCGTGTCTGTCCGTCCCCGCGCCGCCGTCGCCGTTCACCGGGTGGGCCGACACGGTCCAGCTGGAGCGGTCGTGGTTCGAACCGACCGGCGAGCACGTCGTCGCGCTGGTTCGCTCGGACCTGTTCGCCATGGGCGAGTACGACGGCCGGGAGCAAACTGCGTTCCACGGGTTCGACTCGGAGCTAAAGAGCCAGCACTCCAAGGGCGGCTTCTCACAGAGCCGGTTCGAGCGGCTCCGGGACCAGCAGATCGACTCCCATCTTAACCGCTGCCGGGCCGCTATCGAGGAGGTGTCCCCCGACCGGCTGTACGTCGTCGGCGAGGGGTCGGTTATCCACGAGTTCGAGGACCTTTCGACGGCGATGAAACCGGTCGACGCGACTGGGGAGCCCGACACAGCACTTGACGATGCCGTCCGGTCACTGTGGACCGTTCGGTTGCGCGTGCCGTAGTTTGGGCCCTGTTCATTCCGGCACCCTCGGTGCCGGTTCCGTAGCTTTTTCGCGGGGCGGTGATTCTGTCCGGCCATGGCCGTAGCCATCTTAACACACGACGCCTTCCCCGACCGAGCCAAAACGGCCGTCGGGCTGTTGCGGTACGGTGACCGGGAAGTACGAGCACTCGTCGACCGCGAGCGGGCCGGCCAGCGCGTCCACGACTCGCTGCCGGACGTACAGGACGCCCCAATCGTCGCGTCGATGGCCGACGCACCCGACGTCGACGCGCTCGTCATCGGCATCTCGCCCATCGGCGGCGAGTTCGACGAGTCCTGGCGCGCTGACGTGCGAACGGCGCTCGAACGCGGCTGTGACGTGTACTCGGGACTGCACTACTTCCTGGCCGACGACGAGGAGTTCGCCCGCCTCGCCGCGGAACACGACGCCGAACTGCACGACCTCCGAAAGCCACCTGAGGACCTGACTGTGGCGGCGGGGACCGCCGGCGACGTGGACGCGACGGTCGTGACGACCGTCGGCACCGACTGCTCGACGGGGAAGATGACTGCCTCGTTCGAGATTCGCGACGCGGCACGGGAGCGCGGCCTCGACGCCGCCGTCGTCCCGACCGGTCAGACCGGCATCGCCATCTCCGGCCGGGG
>NZ_WPCB01000060.1:0-19297 GCF_009741785.1 Haloarcula sp. CBA1122 | reverse complement strand
TCCTCGCCGCTCGCGATGCTGTCGGAAACGGAGAAGGCCGCAGCGCCGAGGGCTCGTGCATGGAAGTCAGTGTTCGCTTCGACGAGTGCGAGTACTACCCGCCCGAACGTCCACTCCCCAAGTGGGCTGCTATCCTGATCGTCGGCAGGAATCTCTGAGATGCCAGTTTGAGCGCAGAACGGACACTGGCGTTCATCCCGTGGAATGCCCTGTCCACAGGTCCGACAGGTGCGAGCATCATCCTCTGTACGGTCGGGATATCCAGTGGAGTCGAGGACTCGTTCCCGTCCGTTCCCCCTCGTTTCAGGATCGGAACTCGCTGCGCCGCGGATATCCGCGGGGTCGTACTCAGGATTCCGGTCAGTCACACGCTTGGTTGCGTTCGTCATCGTATTTAAACCCCGGCCCCGAGGGAAGCACAAACCGACAGAGAGCGAAACTGGACGAGTTGGCTATCCGTCCCTGTGCTGTCCGTCACTGTGTGGCGTCATCACGCTGATCGGCGGCAATATTTATACAGACGACACGGAAGAGGTTGTGAGCATGACCTGCCCGGTAACTCGTTGATTATCTTGATGAGGACATCTTCTGTGACGAGAGTGAAGTCAGTGATGACTGGTGAAAGCATCCACAAAAACGTTGACTTTGAGTAGAATAATCGGTTTTCATGGGCTCAGAATCTACTCATCTCAGAGCCATCTTCAGTGTGGGACTCATTTATGTCTGTTTCGCCTGTCGCTTCCGGAGCATGAAGACACCGAACGTGTGTCTCTCGAACCTCTTCGAGTGACGGATGGTGTTCCTGACAGGATTGTGTCACGGCCGGACAACGTGGATGGAATGGGCAGCCTTCCGGTCTATCTGCTGGGTCAGGAGGAGCACCCTGAAGCGGCACTGGCGTGGGATCTCGTGGGTCATCACTCGGGATCGCACGGATTAACGCTTCAGTATAGGGATGGTTCGGGGACTGGAACAGGTCGCCTGCTTGCCCGACTTCGACGAGTTCGCCAGCATACATTACCGCGACCCTATCAGCGAGGAACCTGACGACATTGAGGTCATGGGAAATAAACACGTAGCCGACACCGAACTGCTGTTGTATGTCTGCGAGAAGCGAAAGAACTCTCGCCTGTGTGGCCATGTCGAGTCCGGAGACTGGTTCATCGAGTACGATTATATCGGGGTCGTGTGCAATAGCTCGGGCGAGCGCGACGCGCTGTATTTGGCCGCCGGAGAGTTCCCGGGGATACCGGTCAGCGATTTCTGGCGCAAGATCAACACTGCACAACAGCTCAGCGACCTCGTCTAGGCCGGTGTCATGTAGGGAAGACGAGGTGGCGTCGCTACTGGCTTCAGCAATTGACCGACCGATGGGCCACCGGGGGTCAAAGCTTCCCCGGGCGTGTTGAAACACGACGCCGACTCGCCGCCGTTGCGCGGTCGAACGCTCTGAGAGGTCACCGACGCGCGTTCCATCGAGACGAACTTGCCCATCGTCCGGGGTGAGCTGTCCGGTGATGAGTTTCGCGAGTGTTGATTTCCCGCAGCCACTCTCACCAACAAGTCCCAGCGTTTCGCCACGTTGGACGGCTAAGGATACATCACAGACCGCTTCCGCCGGTGAGTCGCTGCTACGCAACCGACTGAGGACGGATCGTGTCGATGAAAACGCTTTCGAGACGTTTTGTACTTCGACCACAGGAGTACCAGACTGCACATCATCTGGAGTTTGGTTACGCTGTGTCATTCTGTTGTCCTCCGTTAGCTGCCGGAATCTCCTGCTGTTCGGACACGAACTTGGCTTCAGAGAACGGTGCTTCGACGCAGGCGAGTCGGTGGTCCGACGCGGCCTCAGTCGTCGGAATCGGCCCCGAGCGACACGTTTCGGTCACATACTGGCAGCGGTCGGCAAACGGACAGCCCTCGTGGCTGCTGCTGGGGTCTCGTGGACGTGCCATGGCGGACTGGACTTGCTTGTCAGCGTCGCTGTTTCGGACCGAACACGAAAGGAGTGCTCTCGTGTACGGATGTTCCGGTGCGGTCAGTATTCGCTCAACGGGACCGGCCTCCATTACCTGTCCGTCATAGAGTACCACGACACGGTCACATGTCTGTGCAATCACACCGATATCATGGGAGATAAGCAGTATGCCGATGTTCTGTTCGTCACGTAACGAGCGCAATCGACTGAGAATATCTGCCTGTGTGGTCGTGTCAAGTGCTGTTGTTGGCTCGTCGGCAACCAGCAACGCGGGTTCACTTGCCAGTGCAATGGCGAGGACTGCTCGTTGCCGGAGACCACCAGAAAACTCGTGTGGAAATGACGACACATTTGCTTCCGGGTTCGGGATGCCTACTTGGTCCAGCAACTCGATAGCGCGCTCCCGTGCGTTCTCCCACGCTGACCGATCTCGGAACGGTGGCACACCGAGGAAATCTAGCAGACGTTGTGTCCCGCTCGATTCGTGTATCCGAACCGATTCTGCGATCTGCTCGCCGACCGAAAACACAGGGTTCAAGCTTTCCGTCGGGTCCTGAAAGACCATCGAGAGCTTATTTCCACGTAGTCGACGCAGTGTCGCTTCAGTGGCAGTTGTTAGCTCTCTTTCAGCAAAGGTAATGGATCCGCCAACGATGTTTCCCGGGTCTTCAAGTCGGCAAATTGATCTGGCAGTAACAGACTTGCCGCTCCCACTTTCACCGAGTATACCGACAATTTCGCCCCGGTCGACGGTGAACGACACCCCGTTGACCGCGTCGACAGTCCCGTGATCAGTGTCGAAACGAGTCTGTAAGTTCTCGACGCGAAGCAGTGGTTCACTCATTGCTACAGTTCCTCCATCTGGGCTGTCTGCGTAGGTGAAAGCATATCTCGAAGGCTGTCTCCGAGAAGATTGAAGCCGAGCACGGTGAGCATGATACAGAGGCCCGGAGCGTTGACAAGCCACCACGCCTGTCTGAGATAGCTGCGTCCGGATGCAAGCATTGTCCCCCATTCAGGTGTGGGTGGCTGTGCGCCCAGCCCAAGGAATGAAAGTCCCGCTGTGCCGAGAATGACGCTGCCGATGTCAAGCGTTGCCAGAACGACAACTGGTGCAACGACGTTCGGGAGTAGGTGGCGAGTTGCGATGTGCGTTCGTGACCGGCCGAGCAATCGTGCGGCGCTTACAAACTCACGCTCTCGAAGCGAGAGTACGCTACTCCGAACTAACCGTGCGTACGATGCCCAACCAACGACCGCCAGTGCAAGCATCACGTTCACCAGACTCGGCCCCAGAATCCCGGCGATGACAAGTGCGAGGACGATTCCAGGGAACGCAAGCAGTGTATCGACAAGTCGCATCAGCGTCTCATCAATCCAGCCACCGGCGTAGCCGGCGAGGAGGCCGACTGCCGTCCCCATAATAAGTCGTACAGTGGTTACAGCGACGGCGATACCGAGCGAGAATCGCGCACCATGAAGGAGTCTTGTCAGTACGTCTCTACCCAGCTGGTCGGTCCCGAACGGATGAGACAGTGACGGAGATTCAAGCCTGTTCGAAAGGTCCTGTTCGACTGGATCGTAGGGCGAAACAACTGGTCCAAGTGCCGCAAGGACGAGCAACGTGAGCACAACTCCGATTCCGAATTGTCCGAGGCGGTCCGTTGCGAGTCCGTCAGTTCCCCTCTGTTGCTTGGTGGCTTCCTGCTGCTTTCTTCTATCGGCGGTTCGGTCGCTCATGTGTGCTCACCTCCGAGGTCGATTCGTGGGTCAAGTCGGCTATACGTCAGGTCGACTGCAAAGTTCACCAAGACAAAGATGACGCCGATTAGCAGTGTTACGCCCTGTACGACCGGGTAGTCACGAGCAAAGATTGAATCAACGAGTAACGTCCCCAAGCCCGGCCGTTGAAACACTACTTCGATAACAACTGCGCCGTTAAGGACGTAACTCAACTGCAAACCTATAATCGTCACGACGGGCACAAGCGCGTTCCGGAGCGCGTGTTTATAGACGAGAATCCGTTCGCGCAACCCTTTCGATCTGGCGGCTTGGATGTACGCGTCATCCAGAACATCAAGCATCGCTGTTCGAACCAGTCGCGCGATAACCGCAGCCATTCCAGAGCCAAGCGTCAGTGAGGGGAGAACCAGATGTTTCGGTCCAGCCGCGCCGGCCACCGGAAGGAGGTTGAGACGGAGCGCACAGACGATAATAAGCAGGTAGCCAAGCCAGAAGTTCGGCATTGAGACCCCTATTAGCGAGCCGATCTGTGCGGCGTAGTCAGTCCGGCTCCCCGGATTACTCGCGCTGGCAATTCCGGCCGGGAGAGCTATTACAAGCGCGACGAGCATCGATGCAACAGCGAGTGCGATTGTATTCGGCAACCGTTGGACAATCATATCAGAGACAGACCGGTCGCTGTAGTACGATTGACCGAGGTCGCCTTGCAGTGCGTTCCCCATCCAGCGGGCATACTGGACTATGAATGGGTCGTCAAGCCCATTTTCAGCTCGAAACTGATCGACTGCATCCTGAGATGGGGCCTGTCCACCCATCTGTTGGGTCAGAATCGTTCGCGCCGGATCCCCCGGTGTGACGAAGACCAGCCCGTACGTAAGCAGCGACACGCCCAGCAGAACGATTGCCATCGTCAGCAGTCGTTTGCAGAGTTCCGCCCCGATCATCGCTGCTGTGTGACCTCCTCCAGATGATAACAGGATTCGATGGGATGGGGCTGGTATCCCTCGACGTCGGCACGAGTCCCGATGACGTTTGCGTAGTAGGTGAGCCAGCCGAGCGGGAGGTCACGTTGCATACGCCGCTGGACCGCTGCGTATCGCTCGAACCGCTCGTCACGGTCGGCTGTCCGCCTAGCTGCTTCGAGGTGCTGATCGACCGCTTCGTTCTCGTAGCCACTGAACATCGTCTCCGTCTCCGAATGAACGAGGTCAGACAGTCGGTCCGGGTCGGGATACCATAGCACTGAACTCGACCACAGAACGGTATCGAACTCCCCGTTTGTTGCTTGCTCTTTGATTGTCGAGGACTCCATGACTGAAATATCGACATCGAAGCCAACCGCCTGAAGCTGTGTCTGTATCACTTCGGCAATCGTGGGCAGTAGTGGACGGGTATTATACGTCCAGATCGACACCGAGAGTGTGTCACCGTCACGGGTACGGGTGCCCCCATCCGGTTCCCATCCTGCTTCAGCGAGCAGACTCCGTGCCTTATCAGGTGAGTATTCGTACGGTTCGAGCTCTGCGGCCCACTCCGTTACATCCGCTGGGAACGGACCGACCGCTTTCGACCCCAGCCCATTCAGCAACGAATCAACGATGTGGTCCCGGTCGATAGCATACATCACCGCGCGACGGACTTTTCTGTCCGCAAACGGTGCAGAGTCGAGGTCGAACACAAGGTATCGGGCTCGCGGAATCTTGTACGTGTGAGCAGTGAGATCGGGACTGGATGCAAGTGTATCCGCTGCCTTGTTCGGAAGAATACGTGCCATATCCAGTTCCCCGTTTTCGAGCTTTAGCCGCCGAGTCTGGTCGTCAGTGATCCCTTCGTAGATTAGTGTCTCGATGTGTGCGGTCGACCCGTGGTAGTCCGGGGTAGCGGTCGTTGTGATTGTCGAGCCCGGCTCCCAGTCTTCGAATTGAAACGGACCAGTACCGATCGGCTCAGTGATTGACCCATCGTTGGCGATTGCAGACGGTGAAACAGGGCAGGTAAT
Organism: Haloarcula sp. CBA1122; assembly: GCF_009741785.1. Lineage (NCBI taxonomy): Archaea > Methanobacteriati > Methanobacteriota > Halobacteria > Halobacteriales > Haloarculaceae > Haloarcula > Haloarcula sp. CBA1122. The sequence continues at coordinate 13,574 of NZ_WPCB01000060.1, read as the reverse complement.
CCCACGGGTACAGTGTGCTGGCAGTGGTGAAAACGGAACTGTAGTTTGAATTATAATCGTCCGGTCAGCAGCGGCTTCGACTGATTCGACCGGGACTGCAGCCATCGAACTTGATTCGAATGCTCGTGTGAGCGATGGGAGCACAGTTTCTGCAGTCACCTCAGTCCCGTCGTGGAATGTGGCTCCTTCACGGAGTGTGAACTCCCACGTCCTGTCGTTGACCATGTGCCAGTCAGTGGCCAAGCCCGGAGACACAGTCGCGTCGTAATCGACGGTAAGCAGTGGCTCAAGCACATTGAGGCGTCGCCAGAGCCAGCCGTTTGCCACGGGATCTATCGCATCCGGCGTCCAGGGTGAGCCAACCCTGAACGTGTCATCGTCTACGCTATCACCGCTTTGTAGCCAATACCCACTGAGGCCCGAAATACCGGCTGCAGCTGCAAACAATGTCTGTCGTCGCGTGAATTTATACATACTATATATCACACTTCGTCTGCAACATTCGAGTTCTCGTCCAGACCAGCTGCCCTAGTCGCTCTGAACCACCGGATAGAGACGGTACGTTCATCGACGGCCAGCAGAACAGCACGGTTCACACCTGAGTTGAAACGCAGGACATCGAGACTCACGGTATCCCTGCTCATTGTTCCCGCGTGAGACCAGACCATTCGATCATGTTGTCTACCGGGTGGCCGTCGATACCGGAAACATCCGCCCGCCGGCCGAAGACGGACTCGTTGTAATACAGTGGGATGACCGCCCCGGTATCGACCACGCGCCGCTGGACTTCACCGTAGTAGTCCCGTTTCGCTTCCAGATTTTCTGCCCGATATCCCTGCTCGATGAGGCGGTCGACTTCTGGACCAGGATTGTAGATGCCGGTGCCGTCTTGCTTGTAGCGTTTCCGATTGTCACTGCCTTCGGAGTGGAACATTGCCCGAATAAGATAGTCACAGGCAGCGCTATTCGATCCGAAACCGACGAGCGTCAGGTTCGCTTCGCCCGCGGTGAACCTATCGTTGAACGATGCCGGATCGACCTGTCGAATCTCGCTTGTGACGCCTATCTCTTTGAACCAACCGGAAAGCGTCTGTGCGATCGTTCTATCGTCGGCATTTTTGCTATTGATCAGAACCGATAGCGTTTCGCCGTCGTATCTGGACGCCTCAACGAGGTCCCGTGCCCGATCTAGGTCTGGCCCGTAGGTCGGGAGTTCATCGTGAATTGACCATGGAATAGTAGACGAAATCGGTCCATATGCTGGCTTGCCAATATCGTTGAGAACATTCTCGACGATCTGGCTCTGGTCGACAGCCCAGTTGAGTGCCTTTCGAAGTTGCTCGTCATCGGTCGGCGACCGATACAGATTGACTGCGACGAGCCCAGCCTCAGGCGTGAGATACGTGTCGATTCCCGTCTCCGAAGCGTCAGCAAGCGCCGTAGCCCGGCTTTTCGGGATTTGTTGTGCGATATCGACTGAACCTTTTTCAAGAGACAGCACGCGCGTGTTGGGATCCTTGATCCACTCAAAAGTGAGTTCTGTGGGGGTAGCTGTCCCGTCTCGATAGTCAGCAAACGGCGTAAGCGTGATTGACTGTCCTGCCGTGACTTCATCGACCTCAAACGGGCCTGTCCCAGTCGGCGTCTCGTTTTCATCAGGGTGTTGAATGCCGAAATACTGGTGTGAGATTGTGCCAGGAAACGCGGGGAAGGGGTCCGTTGTCTCGAACCGAACAGTGGTGTCATCTACTGCCGTGACGCCATCAGACGTGACACCAATCCAGCCCGGGACCCACGACCACTGCTCAAAAACACGGTCAAAGGAGCGGACAACCTCGTCGGCTGTCAGCGGGTCTCCGTTGTGGAATGTGACACCATTGCGTAAGGAAAACTCCCACGTCGTCTCGTCGACGGCCTCCCATTCTGTGGCAAGCAGCGGCGCGGTTTCCATCTCCGCTGTGGTGTCAACGAGCGGTTCAAACACATGCGTATAATACGGTGTGATACCGTTGTAGACATCCCACTTTTCCCGTGTTGGATCTCGCGCCAACGCAACAGTAAATGAATCCTCAGAATCGGCCTTTGAGGAACTACAGCCTGCAATCAGGCCAGCAGCTCCAGCCACAGCACCGCCCAGCAGTTCCCGTCTCGAACAGTGTTTAGGCATTAGCACTCACCTTGTTGCTGAGCGACATGAGGGCAGGACCAACACAGACAGAAGTATCTGATTCCATGCGGCTGCTTGCCGGGAAATATTGTATAAATCTCGACATCATATGATGGATACAAAGGGGAAGCCAGTAAATCAATTGTGGTTTAGTTAACTAAAGGGTAGTTGTATAATACCACACAGAGTATTTTCCAACCCCGAAGCATTCAATACAGTAATCTTTCAGAGAAGAGTTTCACAGTCCCTCTAAGAATGAACCACTCCCAAGCACCGGTTACACCCTTACATTGAGGATATCAGCGACTGCCATCATCAAATGACTACTGCTCACGCGTGTAGACACACCACCGTTTCCGGTGAAAACCACCAGACAGCAGTAGTGTTTACACTCGAAACACGGTGTGGTGAACCTGGGATGTGACCATGCTCAGCGCAGGAATGATCTACACTTCGAGTGGCTCCATCGACTCGACCTCGAAGGTCAACAGATGGGACCGGAGTTGTGCGTAGGCCCCGTCACCGTCAGTCGTGACACAGAACCGATTTGGCCTTGCCTCGCGAGGATTGCCGTCGTTCTCCTTCCACTCCTCCAGGGTGAACTCACGCGCCTTCAACTCGCTGTCAGCACCCTCAAAGACGGCCGCGACCGATGGCGTCCCATGGTTGTCAGCGACGTAGGCCACCGTGACAGCGTCGTAGTCGGCGTCAAGTTTCGTCCACCCATCGAGCGCTTCCGGCGGGTCCTCGGCGAACTGCTCGATCTCACGCTGGCTCAGTTCGGCTTCTGCGGCGTCGTACCACGCTTGTTTGATATCCTCGGCTTGGGACCGCTCGATCTCCTGAAGGACGTCGCTGTCGATACACTCTCTGGCCCACGCAAGCACGGTCTTGGCCTTCTTGTACCTCACCTCGGGTTCGCCGTCCAGCTGTCCGAAGTTCATCTCTTGGGGAGACATCAAGAGGACATGAGAGCGCCAGTAGCCGGAGTCAGCATCGCATTCCTCGTCAGCATTTGGAGCCCACGCCTCCATCGAGGTCCGGACTTCTTCGTGGTGCCCGAAGCCGGTTCGGACGCCGCCGGCACGTAGGATTCGCTCCGCGAGGTCGATGGTTCGCTCGCGCTCGTCAGCGGGCACTTCATCGGGGCGAGTGATGTCGGCGTAGAACGGCAAGCCGACTGTGCTGATGATCGTCTCTTTGTAGTTTGGAATAAGCAGCGGTTCATCGGCGAAGATCGGGTCGAACGGTGGTTCGGCTGTCGGCAACATACTGGAAAGCCTCCAGCCACCGAGGCAGCACAAAATCGCGCTGGGTCGAAGTTCGATCTAGAGGGACTGGTCGGCAGTGTCGCCGTGGTTCGCTTCCAGGGCTTCCCAGTCAGTCATCGCGTCGTATTCTGGTCGAACCTCGCCGTCTGAGAGCATATCGTCGACGAAGGCTTGGACTTGTTCGTCGATAGAAGCGTTCTGTAGGTCGCGCTCCCGAGCGATAAACTGGATACCACAGAACGAGCGTCCGTCTGCTGCGAGCTGCCAGAGCAGAAGCTTTCGGTTCTGGTGGGTTGCGAGTTCGGTCAGCAATGCGTCGTCTGGTGGGTTGGACATCGTGTGGAGCCGCCGGCTGCGAGGGCTGCACAAAACGAACATTGTGGGCAATAGCTCAATCGCCTACATGATGTATTAGAACAAACAAGATGCCTGAGTTCGGTTAGATAAACAGATCTCTCATGTGGTACAGGGTGTGTGACCTGAATAATTTCAGCTGCGATGTTATCTTTGATCTGTCTCTTTTCAGGAAAGTCTCCAGATGAGATTTCCAACGCAAACACGCTACGCAGGCGGCGTAGTTCAACTTTGATAGTGTCTTGCTGTATCGGCCGTAGAGAAGTGGGACCCCCCGGTTTTCACGAGAGTTAATATCGGCCAGTGAACCGGCATTTTGTTGCCCACCCCCCACATTTCACGAGAGTTTAAGAATAGCAGCTCCTAACTCATGAAATGTGGGGTGTAGTTGAGCAGAGCAAGTCATCAATTGTGTAGTAACTCAGAGAAAGCACGGAGTCTAGACAGTGAGTGGAGAGAGATTGATGGTCTCTCAGGGAATCAAATACAGAGCAGCGCGACCGTAGATTCCTATGGATATAACCTACTAGCGATGGATATTGTTTGTTGACGACGATAACTGACCATGAGAAGTTGAGGTCTCCTTTCTGCCTTGCTGAATAGAAGAGACAGGTAGATATCTCCCCCGCCCCCCATATTTCATGAGAGTTGCTATAGGGGAGGGAAGAAATAATGTCTGACGCTTCTTGCTGAGTTTCCACTAGAGAATTAAACTGAACCTAACGTATTACGGATGCTGTTTTGACCCACTTATATTAAATCTTCTTCTCATTCAGAGTTTCATTTTGCCCTCTCTTCCCCTCCTCTCCAACGATACTCTCGTGAAATCTGGGGGGCGGGGGTTGGTGCACCGTCTTATTGAGCGCGACACAGAACTTGAGCAGTACCAGAGTGCGCTCAAACCTGTGATTAACGGTGCGCCGCCGAAAAACCTATTTTCATATGGCCAGACTGGAGTCGGAAAGACACTATCCTTGAGGATGGTCGTTGAACGACTGATCGAGGATCAGCAAAATATCGACGGTGTCGACGTTCAAGTAATTGAGCTAAATTGCAAATCGCTGAACAGCAGTTACCAGGTGGCTGCAAACCTCATTAATCAATTTCGTCCGGCAACCGAGCAAATCAAACCGACCGGGTATCCGAGCGGAATGATCTACAATATGTTGTTCGATGAGCTGGAAGCACTCGATGCAACACATTGCTTGATCGTACTTGATGAAATTGATGCCATTGGGAATGATGACGACATCCTGTATAAGCTTCCACGGGCGAACGATAACGAGAACGTTGAAGATACACTGGTTGGGGTAATCGGTATCTCGAATGACTTCACGTTCCGCGATAACCTCTCAGCGCGTGTGAAGGACAGTCTCGCTGACGAAGAGATCCATTTTCCACCGTATGATGCGAACGAACTCGGGAACATCTTGAAACAGCGTGCTGGTGAGGCGTTTCACGATACTTCGGCTCAGCGACTTGATGATGGCAGTTATGAGTTACAGTCTGACATTTTGGCGGGCGATGTGATTCCGTTGTGTGCAGCGTTTGCCGCACAAGACTCTGGAAGTGCCCGACAGGCGCTGAAGCGATTGTATAAGGCTGGAGATCTGGCACGAGATAAGGAGTCCGATGTCATCACCGAAGCGCATGTGCGACAGGCAGACGAGATTGTTGAGCGCGATAAAGTTCGCGACGAATTAACTCGCTTGCCAACACAGAGCAAACTGACTCTCTACTCCCTATTACTGTTGGAGCGGGAGGATGAAACGCCGTCCAAGCGTAACCGAATTTACGAGCGGTATGTAATGGCTGCAAAGCGTATCGATGCGGATGTGCGGACTGACAGAACGATTCATGACCGGTTGTCACAGTTGACGTTGAAAGGGTTCCTAGACGTAGACGAACAGAATAAGGGCCCCAAAGGCGGCTCATACTATGAGTACGAATTTTCGATTCGCGCGGATTTGGCACAGGAAGTACTTCAAGAGGACGAGCGGTTAGCGGAGTTGTTTGCTACAGATGAGACATCGACGACGCTAGACTCGTTCTGATTCTGTCGTGATCCGGATTAACCAACAACAAGATCGGCTACAATTGGCTGTTGGTTAAGACTCCTTTTGAAATAATAATGTCCATCGAATGCAGGCGTTTTCGATTGTTCACTCGCCCTCTGTGTTGATGACTGTCTCTTGCCCACCGGCCAATTTCTCATCCACGAAAGCCGAGCAACCGAAGGCCGTTTAGCGAGACGAGAACCGTTGACCCCTCGTGTCCGACTACGGCAAGCGGAAGCGGGATTCCACGGAGGAGGATCGTACCGACCATGAGTGCAATCGCGCCGAAGGCGATGGCGAGATTGATGGTGAGTGTTCGGCGAGTCCTGCGGCCGAGGCCGAGTACGTAGGGAATCTTGCTGAGATCATCGCCCATCAGTACCACATCAGCAGTATCGAGCGCGACATCAGTCCCTGCACCCCCCATCGCGATGCCGAGGGTCGCTGTGGCGAGGGCTGGGGCATCGTTAACACCGTCACCGACCATCGCTACGTTCTCGTGTTGTTCGACCAGCTCTTCGATAGTCGCCACTTTCTCTTCCGGTAGCAGTTCCGCCTGGACTTCGTCGATGCCGACCTCGTCGGCAATGCGCTGTGCGACGCGCTCGTTATCGCCCGTCAGCATGACGATATGCTCCACGCCGAGCGATCGGAGCTTGTCGATCATCTCGGCCGCGTCAGGGCGAACGGTATCGGTGAACGCAAGCCACCCCAAGACGCTGATGTCGACGTGACTCTCTCGGGCAACGAGGACGCTCGTTTTTCCCTCTTCCTCTAAGGTTTCGAGCCGGCTGAGGCCGGGTTTGAGACCGTCGACTGATTCGTCTCCGAGAACTGTCTGGAAGTAGCTTCGGTTCCCGATATGGATGGTTTCCTCGCCGACGTCAGCTCGAACCCCCTTCCCGGCTACCGACTGAAACCGTGCGGCGTCGGGTGTGTCGAGTGATCGTTCGTCTGCCGCCGCCACGGTCGCACGAGCGAGATGATGCTCCGAGCGGGCCTGCACTGCGGCCGCGAGCGAGAGAAGCGAGTCCTCGGTTAGTGTCTCGTCCCCCGCACTATCACGGACGAATACGTCGGTCAACTGCGTGTCGCCCTGTGTGAGTGTGCCGGTCTTGTCGAAGGCGACTGCGTCGATATTCGCTGCTGTCTCGACGTGTTCGCCTCCCTTGAACAGCACGCCCTGCCTGCCACCGGAGGCGATTGCTGAGAGGACTGCCGCGGGCGTCGAGATGATGACCGCACACGGCGAGGCGGCGACCATGAGCGTCATCGCGCGGTAGAACGTCCCCGTGAACTCACTTCCGAGCGCGAGTGGAATTGCGATAGCTGCGATTGTGAGCCCGAACACCCCGAGGACGTACGGTTGTTCGAGCTGGTCGATGAGCCGCTGTGTCGGGGCTTTCTCGCTCTGGGCTTCTTCGACCATGGTGATAAGGCGGCTGATCGCCGATTCGTGGGCCTGCCGAGTGACTTCGATTTCAAGGCTCCCGCTCTCGTTGATCGTGCCGCCGAACACCTCGTCGTCGGGTTCCTTCGGTACCGGGACGGATTCGCCGGTGAGCGAGGCCTGGTCGACCGTTCCCTCGCCGGACGTGACGACGCCGTCGAGTGCAATCTTGTCACCGGGGCGGACGACGAACACGTCACCGACATCGACGTCATCGATGGGTACTGTGACCTCCTCACCGTCACGAAGGACCTGCGCTTCGTCCGGTCGCATCTCGACGAGCGACTTGATCGCCCGCCGCGAGCGGCCGATTGCGTAGTGTTGGAGCGTGTTCGACAGCGAGAACAGGAAGAGAAGCATCGCACCCTCGAAGGGTGCTCCGATCGAGAGCGCCCCGAGCGCGGCGACGATCATCAACAGGTCGATGTCGACCGCACGGTGGCGGAGCGTCTCGATGGCCCCTTTGAGTCCGTACCACCCGCCGAAGACGTACGCGACGCCGTAGCCGCCCCACATGAGGAGTGGCGGGCCATTAAGCCATCCTGTCGCGAGGCCGGTTACCATCCCGAGCAAGGTTAGACCGACAAATACGGCCTCCTGCCTGAGTTCCGAGCGTGTGGTCACCTCGTCGGGGGCCGTGTCGCGCTCGTTCTCGATCGAGACGTTGCGGTCGCGGACCGCTTCTCGAAGTTGCACCCCCGAGGTGACGCTCTCGTCGTAGGTGATTCGAACGTTCCCCGTTCGGAACGAGACGTCGACATCGTGGACACCGGGTGTGTCTCCAAGGTAGCGTTCGAGAGCGCGCGCACCCCCTTCGCCGCGACCGCCTCGTCGTTCGATCTGGATGGTACAGGTCGATAGCGGAGGCGACTCAGTAACGGTCACGCGATCTCCCTATGTACTGTACTATGGTTTTGTATTGTCGGTCTGTCATTGTGTTTCTGTCTGACTGCGTACGAAGCGGGTGTTTCACACGGTGGATTCTCGTCTGCCCCCCGGTCCGAATGCTTCAGCTGATGATCGTTACCGGGATTCGCGCTCGGCGGGTAACTGTCTCGGCAACGCTCCCGAGAAGTGCACGGTCGATTCCTGAGCGGCCGTGGCTGCCCATGACGATCTGATTGACATCGTGGTCGTCAGCGTATTCGAGGATTGCTCGTGCCGGTTTTCCGACTTCCGTGACGGTAACGAGTTCGGTATCACGTTCCGCCGCGAGGTCCGTGGCCGTCGCGTGGATTCTGGTTGCTCGTTCTTTGGCATTGTCGTACCAGTCCTCGGCAACTGGTAAGCCGCCAGCCTCCACATCGATAACGGAGTCGAGAGGATTGATAACGTAAATCGAGGTGATGGGCGCGTCCGGGAAGGTCTCGATAGCGTATGTGAGCGCCCGCTCTGAAAGCGGGGAGCCGTCGAAGGCGATGAGAACGTTGACAGGCATGAGAAACTATTTGATGCTGAATTGAAATGAATGTACTGCTCAGTGGGTTGTGCGACGACAATTCGTCTTGGAGCGTTCAGATGAATCGGGTTGGGGAGCATCACTCGTTCGGATTCGACGGTTGAACGCCAATCGTTTTGACAACCTGCTCCCTCGATTTGGTTGTATCGACCTCCGAGTAGTTCACACTCGAAGCGTCCATCGCCTGAAGCATGCCACTCGCGCAACTCCTCGAACAGTACGTCAGTCTCGGTATCTTCGTCCTCGCTGGGGGCCTCAGCGTCCTCAGCCTCCTCGCGTGGCGCCGAGAACGTGATCGTCGCATGCGAATCGTCAGTTCCGGTATCAAACTCTGTTGGTAGTGTCTCACTGTCACCACGCAAGAACGTTTTGAGGCCTTGTTCGACGCGGCCCTGGTGAATATCGAACACCCCGCCGGTTCGGTCGTTGTATTCGATTCCACGGCGAACGATTCGGACAACGTGTTCGTTCCTGACTTCTCCTTCACGGTTGAGCTGGTTGACGGCACTCGCCGCATCGAAGGTGTTCAGCTGGGCTTCGAGTGATTCAGCCGTTTTTCGGGCCGCAGTTGCCCCAGCCTCGGCCCGAACGCCCATCGCCTGAATCCGAAACGTCGTGTCACAACACTCGAACTCGCGGTAGGTGTTCCCGAACCGTTCATAGACCGGTGCGAGCGGACCCGTCATCTCAGTCACTCTTCCCCAGCGACACCAGCTGTGAGGAGCGCACCGACGGGAGTGAATGCGACGAGTTTGTTCTTCGGGATAGGAACGCGCATAATTAGCTACCCCTCTGTTTAGAACCGCTATCTTCGGCGTGGCGGTCGTTGCATTCTGCCATTGCAGATAGAGGGTTGAGACAGGCTTAGTAAGGCGTTCGCGTCCAACCATCGAATTTTCGCACGGCTATCGAATCGATTCAGAGCGCGAGGTGGATTCTGAGTATGTATGTGACTTCGTTATCGAGCAACTGGCACTACTGGCAATCCCCTGTTTGCCCTGCGTACGGAATGAAGCGTACTGGATCTGGCGCGCTATCGATCTCCTCGTCCAAGCCGGATTGACTGGCGAGTATGAGCACTCACCGGTGATTACAGCGGACAACACGCTGACGCTACTGAAGAAGGAAACCGGGATCGGGTAGTGAGGTACTCTGTTCGGGTTAGCGCGCCGTCTGAGTGGCTACGCTGCTGGAAGTCTAGAAAATTTGTCCATATGGATGGGTGTGTGACAAGAATGGCCGCTTGGAGAGCCATTTGGGCAGTTTCCGCTGACCGAATCGGTCAAATTCACGCTTCACAGCCCTGCTAAACTCGCTGTAGTCTCAACATCACAACTGAGCCGGAAGTTGAGACCGGTGCTCTCAATGTATATGCTCTGAGCGACACAGTAGTTACCTCAACGTACTATCATCTGTCAATATCGGGCGTTCTGCATGAACTGGAATGAATTTGTGCCTAACCTGTGGCCGATTTCGGCAATCGACTAAGTCAGATCCCCGGCCAGTACGATCTGTATGTCATCGGGTATCTCTCGGAAAGCGTTTCTTCGCGCAACTGGGGTCGCACTTGCTGCGACTATCGCAGGGTGCAATAGCACAACCGACAACAGCGGACCGAACACCAATACACAGTCCGCTTCTGAGGCCTCTCCGCAATCTGAACAACAGAATGACGACTCTCCGACGTTCGGTAATTTCTACGTCGGCAACGCAAACACAAGCAGTAGTACGGTCATCGACGGACGTGCTGAAGTCGTATATACACAGCCCGAAACAGCCACCGACAAGTCACCCGTCGTAATGGTGCCCGGCCTTGGGTTGTCACCGTACATTTACCGGACGACACCTGACGGTCGACGCGGCTGGGTGGAGTACTTTGCCGAAGCTGGCCATCCAGTGTATGTATTTAACCCGCCTCGAAACGTCGATTCAGGTGGCTTAGACACTGCTGCCCTCCAGAACTCTGACTCTGCGTCACTCTCCCGGTGGTCTATCGATCGAGCCTGGCCGACGTGGGGGTTCGGACCTGAAGCCGGTGACCCATACGAGGACGTTCGATACCCGGTCGAGTCGGTCGACCAACTCGTTGCGTCATTCCCCGCATACGTTAGCACTGGTGGCGGAGGTGGCGGTAGACAAAGTGGAAGCCAGACGGGTGGACGTGGCAGCGACCAGAACTCCACACCTGCGGATTCCACTGAGACCACAGCTGGAACCCAGACTGGGTCGACTACTGGAGGTGGCGGTGGGAGCCGGTTCACACCATCCCAAGAGACTGCCGCCCTAGAGGCGCTTCTCGATCGTGTTGGTCCGGCAGTGCTGCTCGTTCACTCAGCGGGCGGTAGTTCCGGATTCACGGTTGCACAAGCTGCGCCAGACCTCGTTGAACGGATCATCGCAGTTGAGCCGGTCGGTGCGCCGACTGACCCGCAAACTGTAGCGGAGATGGGTGGTGATGCACCGTTTATGGGTGTGTATGGCGATTATGTCGACGAGCGCGGACAGACTGGTCGCAAGGAAGCGACCCAGACAACTGCAGAGTTCGCAGGAGAGACAAGTCCCGCATCGACGCTACTTAGCCTTCCGGATGAAGGGATATCCGGAAATACACATCTCATGATGCAAGACGACAATAACGGTGAAATCGCTGATCGAATTGTCTCCTGGATCAGTGACTAATTCGGGGTATAGTATCGTTCGGACCGAGACAGAATGTATTTGCACCGACCAAATGAATACTCAATAGATGCGGCAGTTGCTCTGGTGGCTCATTGGTGGGTCTCGTGGAGGCCGCAATCGGCTTCGTATCCTCCGCGCACTCAACGACCAGCCACGAAACACCAACCAATTGTCGAATGACCTAGATTTGAACTACAAAACAGTGCAGCACCACCTCGAAGTCCTCGAAGAGAGCAATATCGTGACCACGGAGGGCGACAATTACGGGCAGATGTACTTTCTCTCAGACCGAATGATGAACAACCTCGACATCATGGAAGACGTGGCGGAACAGGCCGGAGTTGATGATGATTCGTAACTGGATCAAGAGTCCACTTGGAACGACAGTAGCGAGTGCGACTGCCGCGAGTGGTATCGCACTCTTAGTCGCACTCTTCACATCAGTTCCATCCCATGGCCCTCCGTCGAGGGCGCTGTCCTCCCAAGTTGAACTGCTCATTCGGATGGAGGTTTTCTTTACAACCCTAAACCTCGTGTTACTGGTGGCACTCGCAGCCATCTACATGCAGCTTTATCGCGACCTTCCGAACAAGTACACAGCAAGCCTGCTTGTGCTAAGCCTCGCGCTGCTCCTATACGCGGGTACGTCAAATCCAGTAGTACACAATGTCTTCGGCTTCCGACCTCGCCCAAACATCGGCGCGTTCGTGTTTCTCCCGGACTTCTTTATCGGACTTGCCATTTTAGTTCTTCTCTATCAGAGCCAGACCTGAGTTCGCATCAATTTTTCAGATCTATGAGAAGGATTTCATAGACTGATTTCGTTCACCGATTAGACGGACTCTCTCGAAGTCGGTGTCACCGGTCGCCTCTGCAGTTCGGGCAGCGGTATGGCGGACGACTGCTCGGACGTCGGGTTGTTTCAAATAAATAATGCTCTTGGGTAAGCGATTGTTGGTGGCGTCATAGCGCTGTTTCAAGGATGATTTTGAGCGCTTCGTCGCCGGGTTTTCGGCGGACGCATTTTCGAAGCAGTAACACTCTGAGACAGGGTGTGAGGATGAACTCGAAAAGAACCAGCTCTACGAGGGTATGCAAGAACTCACGACACAGGGACACGCTGTCTTGTGTGCGCTTGCATATCACCAAGCGCTTGACGAAGTTCCTATCCGTTCTCGTGACCTCTACGACCGGTACATCAAAATTTGCGACCGGCTCGACGCCGATAGCGTCAGCGAACGGCGTGTCCGTGACCATCTATCGGATATGAATATGCTGCAAGCAAATCTTTCGAATTACTGAATCACGCTTTCACCAATAGCTTCGGAAATGGTGGTGTGTAGCTCCGGAAACAGTGGTGTGTAGCTCCGGAAACAGTGGTGTGTTTCGGTATGTCTTCACATGAACTAACGGTGTATTGCAGGACTGGTAGCTCTCTCTTGGACTATGACCACTCGCTCAGGGTCGTATCTCGAGTTTCTGTAATGTGGCTGGATGTCCGTCCGGTCAAATCCAAGTGATGAGAGAACGCTCTCAGCAGTTCGAATGAGTTGTATCTGGTAGTAGTTCGGGTCGTAAAACGCAACATCTTCATGAGCCAGCGTAACCCGATCTCGCGAGGATTTCTCATCGTCGCCAGCTATGTGCTCAATACACTACTTGAATGACATGATTGTTGTATTGGATTAGACAATGTGGCTATTTCTCTAGTGTGTATGCGACACATGTTCTGTGTGGTGCCTAAACACGGTGGATTCGAGACCGTCCATTTATATACTCCCCTCCCATCGGATGTAATGCGAAGGTCGCGCCGGGCAGCGCTCTCGGAACGACACCCCAACGCCACCGTCGTGGTGGCCTGGGTCACTCGCTTAGAACGCGAGGCCACTGAGGCTTTGTGTTCGTGTATGAGGATTCCACCCCTGCGGTCCGCCGTTAAGATGGAATCTGATGTGAGCCCACGGACCCATGCAGTAGTCAACACTGGCGTAGGAACCAGTTGTGTTAGCTTTCCGACGGAGTGCAACCACTTCCCGCCGCTATGTATATCAGTCACATTCCGGTTTATTCTGTCCCGGAGGCCATTGCTATCGGAGTCCATTTAGCCATGCTAGTTTGCACGAGTTTTAGACTTCGT
>NZ_WPCB01000008.1:0-99374 GCF_009741785.1 Haloarcula sp. CBA1122 | reverse complement strand
GCGTTCGAGCGCGAGTCCCTGCTGTTAGGCCGTTCGAGCGCGCCGAGTTCCGCTGCGAGATTGTACGCGATAGTGGACTTGCCGACGCCGCCCTTGCCGCCGGTGACTGCCAAGATCATGCCAGGCGCGACAGCGTCTCGGTCGGCACTGTGGCGGCCGCCCGTCGGTCGGCGAGCCGTCGGCCCGCCGGGCCACGCGCAGCGGACATCTGCTCGTCAGTATCGCCGCGTCGCGCGACCGTCCGGACGCCGGACAGGCCGTCCGCCGCGCGAACCGCAGCTGTCGCCGCCGACAGCGAGTCCGCCTCGGCCAGCCGCTCTGCGCGGTCGACGCGTCGAGCAACGGTTTCGAGCCACTGCGAGACAGCGTCGGGGAGCTGCTGGTCCGGTCGCTGGCCGCTTGGAGTCCTCGACTCGGCTGGCGATTTGACGGTCGCTCGCTGCGGGTCCATCTCCTGTTCGACTGTGGATTCATTCGACCGCCGACTCGCGGCTTCGGCCGCCTGCGATGGCTCGCCTGCAGGCACAGCATCAACAGGCGGCGACGGGTCGCCCAGTTCCCTGAGGACGGCATCTGCGGAGTCGAGTCGCTCGTCCGCCGGGGTCGTATCGGACGTCGGCTCGGCACGCACCAGATCTGCCGGCTGGTCAGATAGTGGGGCCGGCGTCGCGTAACCGAGCGCGTGCGTTCCCGGGCCGACGATGCCCTCGAAGCCGTCCTCGGTCCAGCCGGCCTCTGGAACGCCCTGCTTTCTCGGCGGCCAGAGAGGGCCATCGAGACAGTTCCGAACAGTGATTCGAGTCGGTTCGGTAACGTCGCCGACGGTCGCCGTGACGAGCGTCACGCCGTCAACTCGCTCGGCGCGACAGTCGAAGGTAACCATAGGGGTGGTGGTCCGGCCTTCCGATTTAAAAGTCAGCAGCGGACGACAGGGGCGTCGAGACAGTCCGACGCAGCCGTCGGTGACCTGAACCGATCCGTTCCGAGGACGACCGGTGCGGGCGTCCGGGCGACCCGGAGTACGGCCAGCGCGGCCGTTACTGGATCGGCGTCGAACGGGCTGTCCGGGACCGGCCCCGGAACGGCTTCGATGGCCCGAGCGAACGCATCGGCGCACCGGTCGACGAGGGTCGCCCGGGCACTCCGTCGGAGATTCGCCAGTTCGTCAGCAAGCCGTCGCTGCTCCTCCAGCGTATCCCGGTAGGCGCGTGCCCGCTCCCGGCGGAGTTCGCGGGTCTCTCTGGCGGCAGCCCGTCGGGTCTCCCGTTCGCTCAGTTCTGTCGCCGCGTCCCGGAGGTCAGCCTGTACCGCCCCGTCGTCCGCCCCGACCGCCTGCCGAGCGGTGAGACGGCCGCGGTGGGTCGCGACCGCTTCCTGCAAGCCGTCGATGGTCGACTCCGGAACCGGCTCGACAGGGTCCGGCAGATCCGGCGGCGAACATTCGAGCTCGGCCAGCTGGGCGCGGCACTCCGCGATAGCGTCGTCCTGCGGGGTCTCGTGTCCCCGTGACCGAGCGGCGGCCGCGAGCGCAGTCCGCGTTCGCAGTCCCATCGATGGATGGACGTGCCCTGCGTAGGCGTACACGGACGGTGGTTCCGGACAGGAAACGACCGGAACGGACTGCTGCCCGCGGATGCTTGCGGCGATGGTCCGACCGTCGACGTCTCGCGCTCGGAGGTCGACGACAGCGCCCGCGTAAGTGGTTCCAGCGACGCGGAGCTTCACAGGTCGACGCCTCGGAGTTGGTCCGGGTCCGGGAGGTCACGCCCCGACGCGAACCGCTCGTAGGGCGTCGCCGGTTCCTCGCGTGCCTCGTACCGTTTGGCCGCCTCGCGGACGTGCTTCGGGACGTCTGTCGGCTCAAACGGCTCGACGTGTTCGATCTGTATGTCGAGGTCGTGTTTCTCGTGGAGCCGGAGCGCCTGGAAGGCCCCGAACTCGGTTCCGGAGAACAGCGCTGCTCTCCCGAACTGCCGAACGACACAGTCTTCGTGGGCACGACAGACGTTCCGCAGGTCTGTGCGTGCCGCCCGGGAGTACGTGACGACGAGTAGCACTGGGTAGACATTGATATTATTACTATAAAATTTTACTGAATTGAATGTGGTTTAAATTGAATATATATGACGACTGGCAAGAAAGATAGCGGGGCGATCGGACTCCGGAGTCGACACTGTGGACAGCAGATGGAGACGCCGACAATACCTACGGTGCTAGAAAACGCCCTACTCGACGACTGTAACGGTAAATTCGCCGGCGTCCGCGACGAGGTCTTGCACCCGTTCGCGGGCTGCTGTCTCGGACGGCGCGAGGACGACGAGGCCGTCCACGCCGGCCTCACCGCTTGCCCGGTAGGCCTGCAGGTCCCCCTCGAACTCAGTCGCGTAGGTCCGGAGCGTGCCGCGAACGTCCTGTTCGAGGTCACTGAGTGACTTCGACCCTGTCTCGAACTCGGCCAGCGCCTCCTCGATGTTGCGGAGTGCGGAAATGCGGTCCATATCAGGTCGTCCGGAGGTGGTCCGTCCGGGGCTCGTACACCTCACCTTTCTGTTTCAGCTTGTCGATCTCGTGTTCGGCCTTCGACTCGTCGATGCCGACCTCCTCGGCGCGTTCGATGACCACGTCGGCGGGTGCGCCCTCGTCGTACTCGTCTTCGATGTCCGAGATGATGCCTTTGATGTTCTGGATGCGGTCGCGCTGGGTCTTTGACTGGCCGGTCTCGACCACATCGGCGTCGAACTCGCCGGTCTCGGGGTCGACGCCGATCTCCTTCAGGCAGTAGTGGGCGATGTCGACCGCTCGGTCGGCGTCGGCTTCGTCGACGGTGTCAGAGAGGCGTATACGTGCAGAGGCCTCGGCCAATCGGACCAGCGCCTCCAGTTTCCGGGCGGTGACGGGCACCGGCGCGTCCTCGTCCTGTCCCTTCATCCGTAGGTCGACGTAGAAGTCCTCGATACGGCTCTTTGCCTCCTCGGTCATCGTCGGGAAGCAGTTGCGCTTCGCGTAGGCGACGTACTTCCGGAGGAGGTCCGGTTCGATTGTCGGCGCGACCTCCTCGGTGACGGTCCCGACCTCCTCCTCGCTGAAATTCGAAGTGGGGTTTTCCGTCCGGTGCGTGTGGAGTTCGCCGGCGTAGTTGGTCTGGATGATGTGCTCGGCGAGGTTCCGGTCTTTCTCCTCGTCGGGCTTGTCCGTCACGGTGAAGATGAGGTCGAACCGGGAGATGAGCGCCGGTTCGAGGTCGATCTGCTCCCCGATGGGTTCGTACTGGTCGAAGCGGCCGTACTTGGGGTTGGCCGCGCCCAGCAGCGAACAGCGGGATTTGAGTGTCGCGTTGATTCCAGCCTTCGAGACGCTGATACGCTGCTGTTCCAGCGCTTCGTGCATCGCGGAGCGGTCTTCCGGAGACATCTTATCGAGTTCGTCGATAGCGGCGATGCCCTGGTCTGCGAGCACGAGCGCGCCCGCTTCCAGCGTCCACTGCTGGCCGTCGCCGAAGTCGTCGCGCACGGCGGCCGCAGTGAGCCCCGCGCTCGACGACCCTTTGCCGGAGGTGTAGACAGAGCGTGGTGCGATATTCTCGATATATGACAGCATCTGTGAGTTATGCGAGACCACGCCGTTAGTGAGATAGTTGTGTGTTCCCTCGATTTCGAGGTCGTAGACCCACTTTTCGTCGTGTTCGATAGGTTCTATCGATTCGATCCGGTCCCATGCCATATCGCCTTCGACGAATGCAGTGAGTGAATCCAGGTCTTGACGGAGTGACCCCGTTCCGCCGCCGTCGCTACGCGCAGTGTCGCTGATAGGTGTGTCATTGTTCATCTCAGCCAACCGTGCCTGGAACGCATCGAGAACCGATTCGAGACTGTCACGGCTTGGGTTTCGGCGTCCCCGCTCGTAGTGTTGATACGTCGAACGCGGAAGGCCGCACTCGGATTGGGTCAGTCCAAGTGCTTCCCGGATGCGACGGAGTTCCGGACCCAGATTGGGGACAATATCGAGATTCGTATTTCCGCGAGTTCCCTGGAACTGCTGGCACGCCTCGGTCTTTCGCTCTGTAATAAATCCGATTTTTTCGGCGTAGTCATGGAAGGAGTTTCCGGAGATTCGAAGCCGGTAGCTACCGTTGTTCCGGGGTTGGAGTTGTGCCGTGATTCCTTGTGTGACGAGCAGAGTTCGAACATCTTCCAGCAGCGGTTTACTCATCGAAGCAACAGTAATCTCCCGCTGTGATGTCGAAACGTGTCCCTCTCCCTCGATATAGCCTCGAATAAATCCGGTGACAACGTTGTCGCTGGCTCGCATGATATCTTGCGGAACGCGTCTCTCCGCCGAGGACTGGAGCAACGTTTCGTCCAGAGATGCGAGGAAGCTCACGAACTCGCCGGCAGAACACAACAGTTCGCGGGTGGTCTTCCCCTCGTGTGAACTCCGTTCCGTAACGTTGAGGTTCAGTGTCTCCAGAACAGATTTCGCGTCATCGAGAACTTCGCGGTCGTTATTGGTTATCGAAACATACCCCGTGTTATCCGGACGTTGCTCGACGTACCCCTCGGCAACAATATAACCGATCAGACGGGCCAGTTCGGGTGTCCACTGCGGTGGAAGGTCAAGGTCGATTCTGTTGTGGGCCTGTGATTGTCGGAACGTGACATCCAGTTCGTTACGGGCATTTGTGGAAACCTTCCGTGGAACGGCAACGTGTGTCCCGCTCTCTAATTCCTCGGCTTTCCTGGCCTGAAACCGCCCGTTAGATTGGACGAACAGTGGATGTGACGGTGTTACATCGAGTTCACGACCGGTCGCGGTTCGTATCCGATACAGTGTTTCCGGTGCCTTGCGCTTCCAAACCTTGGTCGCGTTTTGCGTGGCTACTGTTCCATCGGATTGGAGTGACGGGACATCGAAATCAACAGTGTCCCACACGCCGTCGTCGACTGGTTTGGGATCATCTAAGTTCGATTCAACGACCTCTCGTATCGGCCGTTCGTGGCCGTCTGCGAGAGTTACTCGCGTGTCACCGTGGACGCATTTCCCCGTCCCCGGATCTCCTATCAGCAACATATGGAGATCTCCACGTATCCGAGATCCGTCAGGAAGCTCTTTGGTCACGCCCGAGAAGAGCTGGAGCATCATCGCGAGCTTCTCCTTCTCGTAGCCGTAGATGGAGGGTGCGATGGCCCCGACCATCTTGTCGTAGATGTCAGCTTCGTTGGAGAGTTCGACGATCTCCTTCTTGTCGGCGTCGGTGATCTCCATGTCCTCGAACTGCTCGTCCTCGATTTCGACGCTGACGCCCTCCATGTAGATGTCGAACATCGGGGACTTCTCGTTGTCGTTGCCTCGCTGGTCGAGCTTGAGGATGCCGGTCACGCGGACGTGATCGCCCGCAGTGACGTGGCCTGTGATGTCGTCCTCGATGTTGATGTCGATGGACTGGGGTGTCTCCCCGCCGCGCAGTCCCTCGGGGGACTCCTGCACGCGGAGCTTCTGGGCGTCGATGAACTGGGACTGGTCGGTGTTGAGCCGGAACGGCCCCTGTCGTTCACAGCCCTGGCAGTCGTGGGGTTCCTGGAAGTCGCCGGCGGTCTGGGGGATGCGCGTGAGCGTCCCACAGCGCTGGCACTCGAAAGCCGCCTCGATGACCTTCGGGCGCACGTCGGTCGCTTTCCGGATGATGCCCCTGACGGCGACGAGGTTGCCGTGGTGTTCGTGGCGCAGGTCGCGGATGTCCTCCGACTCGGGGAGGTTCCGGACGCGGACGTGGGCCTGTCCGAGCGACACGTCCACCGGCAGGTCGTACAGTCGCAGGGCCTCCTCGGCGTACTCCTGAATCTGCTCGGGCTTGGTGCGGTAGTCGTCGGCCAGGTCCGGATCGAAGCGATAGAGATCGTCCCAGTCGATATACAGCGATTTCTGGTCGTTCGGATATTTCTGGGCGAGCTCACCGATCTCGTTGCGGTAGTAGTTGCGGTAGAACTCCTCGAAGCGGTCGATGAGTTCGGTGTTCTCGGCGGTCGCCATTTGAGTGGACAGTGGTTATGCCCACTGGCCTAAGAAGGTTCGCAAACCGGGGTGGAACTGAAATGAGGCGGCATTGGGGTACTATTAGTATCAGTGCCGAGAATTGGGACCAGTAGTTTTTGCTGGTATACCTGATTCACTCAGAGTAGAATAACCGTGCGCGATCAAAAAATCACAAGGCGTCGGCTCCTCGCCAGCGGCAGCGCGGCCGCGACCGCAACGCTCGCCGGCTGTGCAGGCCGCTTCGGGGATTTCGGAGGGAGCGGAGACGAGGACACCGGCGACAGCCAGCAAGCGACGGAAAGCGACATCGACGTGAGCGATGCGGCGGCGACTGTCGGAATGGTGTACGCACTGGGCGGGCTGGATGACCGCTCGTTCAACGATGCGGCGAACCGCGGCATTCAGCGCGCGCGGCTCGATGATGGGGTCGAATACACGAACCACGAGCCAAACAGCGTCGCCGCTTCGCCGAGGTACAGGCCGAACTGGCGAGTTCGACGAACCCACCATACGACCTGATCTGCTGTATCGGATTCCTGCAGGCCGAGGGGCTGTCTGAGACTGCACCGGAGTACACAGACCAGCAATTCATGATCGTCGACTCTGTCGTAGAGGCCGACAACGTGGCGAGTTACGTGTTCCGCGAACACGAGGGATCGTTCCAGGCCGGGAACCTCGCTGGGCTGCTCACGACCAGAGATATCGACCTCGGGGCAGGCTCGACGAACCCGGACGAGACGACCGTCGGATTCGTCGGCGGCCTCGACCAGCCCCTCATCCACAAGTTCGAGGCCGGCTTCAGAGCCGGCGTCGAGTACGCCAACACGGACGTCGATGTCCTCACGGAGTATCTCGGGAATTTCGACGACGTGCAGGGCGCCCGCGACATCGCAGCCGGGATGTACGACGATGGGGCGGACATCGTCTACCACGCAGCGGGTGGCGCAGGTGTCGGCATCTTCCAGGCCGCACAGGCCAGTGGCCGGTACGCAATCGGTGTTGACTCGGACCAGTCCCGCAGTAATCCCCGGTACGCGGACGTCGTGCTCGCGAGCATGGTCAAGCGGGTGAACGTAGCCGTCTACGACGCTGCGACGGCGACGGTCACGGACAGCCTTCCCGCTGGTGAGGTGGTCTCTCTCGGGCTGGATAGTGACGGCGTCGGCGTCGTCTATGGCACCTCCCTCGAACCGGCAATTCCCGACGATGTCAGGGAGGCGCTGTCGACGTCGCGGGAGCAGGTCGCCGCCGGCGACATCGACGTACCCACTGAGCGCTCCAACACGGGTGGTGCCTGATGGCGGGCGGTCCGCTCGACGGACTGGCGAGCGCGCTTGATCGGGTCGCTCCCGAGTTTGTCCGGCAGCGGTTCGCTGCGAAGTTCGCTGTTGCGTTCCTTGCCGTGTTGCTCGTCATCGCGGGCGCTGGCGCGTTCACCTTCCAGGCGACATCCACAGCCGTCGAACGCCAGACGACCGGACAGCTCGCCGAGACCAGCCAGCTGGAGGGGGGCTCTATCGGCTCGTGGGTCGAACAGCAACGCACGCACACGCGCTCCGTCTCACAGGGCGAACCGCTCCGGAGCGACCGGCGCGCCGCGGCGTACATCCTGTTGCAGGACCAGCTACTGCCCGACGATGTTGTCAGTATGCACCTCGTAAACGATACTCGTGGCGAAGTGGTCGCCAGCACGGAACTCCCGCTGGAGGGGCGGTCGCTATCCGAACTTGACGCGCCGTGGACGGCCGCCGAAGTGCCGGAAGGACCCGGGAACAACAGTCAGGTGTGGTCGAGTAGTCGGTCGTACCGCTCACCGGTCCTCAACGACGAGCCCGTGATGGCGTTCGCTAGCTCGGTCCCGAAGCGCGACGGCTCGTACCTCGTCGTCGTCACGCGCATCCAGAGCCAGGTCGACCGGCTCAGCGATGCCAATTCCACGAAGGAAACCACGATTCTGAACACTAACGACGAGACGGTGTTGAACATCGACCGCGAGTTCGATGCCGACACCCATAGTGAGAGCCTCGCGGCGATCCGCGACGCGAACGGCACTGCAGCACCGGTGACAGCGGTTGCCGATGGTCGCGTGTACGCGTTCGCGCCCGTCCCGACCACCAACTGGGTCACTGTTACGAGCCTGGACACGGCCCAGGCGTTCAGTGTCCGGGATACGGTCGGTCAGACGGTCGGACTGCTTGTACTGCTGGCGCTCGTTTCGTTGTCGGCTGTCGGTCTCGTGCTTGGGAAACGCACGGTCGACCCCCTGAAGCAGCTGCGAGACCGTGCCGAACGCATCGAGGCCGGGGACTTCGATGTCGACCTCTCGACGAACCGTGCCGACGAAATCGGCCGGCTCTACGGGACGTTTGACGATATGCGAGTCTCGCTGCAGAACCGCATTCAGGAAGCGGAGGATGCGGTCGAGGAAGCGAAGACGGCGCGGGCGGAAGCCGAAGAGCTGCGTACGGAAGCAGAAGACGCACGGGCCGAGGCAGAGGAAGCCAGCCAGCGTCTGCAGGAGCGCGCCACCGAGTACAGCGCGGTGATGCAAGACATCGCCGACGGTGACCTCACGGAGCGACTCGACGAGGACGCGGAAGAGACGGCGATGCGGGAAGTCGCAGTGGAGTTCAACGCGATGCTCGACGGCCTCGAAGCCACCGTCAGCGAGGTCGCGGCGTTCGCCGACGAGGTCGCGAATGCCACAATCGAGGTCGCAACCGGGGCCGAGGAAATCGAGACGACGAGCCAGACCGTCAGTGACCGCATACAGGAGATCGCCGACGGCGCTATCAGACAGCACGACGACCTCGAGGAGGCCGCCGCCGAGATGGACCAGCTATCGGCGAGCATCGAGGAAGTCGCAGCGTCGTCGACGACGGTCGCAGAGACGGCCAGAGAAGCCGTCGACCGTGGCGAAGCGGGCCAGGAAGCCGCCGAGTCGGCCATCGACGACATGGCGGAAATCGAGTCCCGCTCGGCAGACGCGGTCGACCAGATTCTCGCGCTACAGGAGCGGATGGACGACATCGGCGAGATCGTCGACTTCATCTCGGATATCGCCGAGCAGACGAATATGCTCGCCCTGAACGCCAACATCGAGGCCGCCCGTGCCGACAAGGACGGCGAGGGCTTCGCCGTTGTCGCCGACGAGGTCAAGAACCTCGCGGAGGAGACGAAACAGGCGGCCGCAGAGATAGAGGCCGAAATCGCGGCCGTGCAGACGGAGACCGACGAGACTGTCACGGACATCCGCGCGACCAGCGACCACATCGACACCGGTGTCGAGACTGTCCGCGAGGCTGCCGACGCCATCGAGGATACCGTCAAGGCAATCGAGGACGCCAACGACGGGATTCAGGAGATTGCGGATGCCACCGAAGACCAGGCCGACGCGACACAGAGCGTCGTCCACCGCGTCGATGGGGTTTCCGAGATCAGCCAGAACGTGACAGAGGACGCCGAGCAGGTATCGGCGGCCGCCGAGGAGCAGTCCGCGTCCGTCGCTGAAATCGCCCAGAGCGCGGACGAACTCCGCGACCGCGCCGACTCGCTGGCCGCGACTGTCGATCAGTTCGACACCAGTGGCGGGGGAGACGACCACGGCGATGCCGACGGTGCCAGCGAGGAGCGCACTACGCGTTCCACCCCCGACGGGACTGGCGACTAGCGCGGCGTGCCATCGCTACGGCTTCTTTTCGCAGTGTGGCTCGGGTATTCGCTGGTAGCATGTCAGCGGCAGTGGGAACGCGAGTACGACTACGAAGAGCGATGACTGCGAGGGACGATCAGAACGAGTATCTGAAGGAACGACAGTAGAAGCGGCAAAAGGGCCACTTCGAGTGTGGTAGGGATGGGATCGCCCAGATTTGAACTAGGGGCGCGGGCACCCAAGGCCCGAAGGTTACCAAGCTACCCCACGATCCCGCATCAACATCTCGACCGGACAGCGAGTAAAGGGTTTCGTTGCGAGGCCGCTGTGTCACGCGGGAGCGAGGCCCCAGAAGTACGCGATGCCGAGCGTGGTCACGACGGCGAAGACGGCCTGTAGCGGCGCTCCGACGCGGAGGTAGTCAGTGAAGCGGTATCCACCGGGACCGTAGACGAGGAGGTTCGTCTGGTACCCGACCGGCGTCATAAAGGCCGTCGAGGCGGCGAAGGTGACGGCGAGGACGAACGCGAAGGCGTTGGCATTCAGTTGCTGGGCCGTTTCGATAGCGACCGGAATCATCAGCACGACGGAGGCGTTGTTCGAGATGATGTTCGTCAACAGCGCCGTGACGAGATACATCAGCCCGAGGACGACGGCGAGGCCGCCTCCGGCGGTGAGGACGCTGCCGGCACCCATGACGAACAGCTCCGCGAGCAGGTCAGCGCCGCCGGTCTCCTGCAGGGCGACACCCAGCGGGATGACGCCGGCAAGCAGGAAGACGACGTCCCACTGAACGGCGTCGTACAGTTCCGACGGGCGGAGACAGCCGGTGAGGACCATCGCGAGCGCGCCGCCCAGCGCCGAGATGACGATGTGAATCGGAGTCAACGCGGCGACGCCGACGACGGCGGCGACGATGCCGACCGCGACGGGAATCTTCGACCGGCGGAAGTCCGGCCGTTCGACCTCCTGGGCGACGATGAAGTCGTTGTTGCGGTTGAGGCGGTCGATGCTGTCGGGGGTGGCCTGCACCAGCAGCGTATCGCCGATGCGGAGTTTGACGTGGTCCATCCGCTGGCGGTACAGCTCCTGGCCGTGGCGAAGTGCCAGCACGGTTGCGTCGTAGCGCTGGCGGAAGCTCGTGGAGACGAGCGTCTCACCGATGAGCGAGGAGCCGGGAGCGACGACGACCTCGACGAGGTTCTTTCGCTCGTTTGCGGCCTCCAGTTCTGCCTCACCGACCTCGACTTCGGGAATCACGTCCAGCCCTTCGACGTCGAGGAGGTCGACGAGCGTGTCCCGGCCCGTCCGAATCGCGAAGACGTCGCCGGCCCGAATCGTTTTCTGGCCGAAGGGTTCGAGGAACGTTCGTTTCTCGCGGACCAGCTGGACGATGTCCACGTCGAACTCAGATACCCTGAGGGCCTCCTCGACGGTCTGACCGATGAGCGGGGAGTCCTCGCGGACGACGACCTCGGTGAGGTACTCACCCATCTCGAACTCCTCGGTGAGGTCCTCCTCGGCTGGGATACGCGACGGGACCAGATAGCGACCGACGGTGAGCAGGTAGATCGTCCCGACGATGGTCACAATGATGCCGAGCTGGGTGAACTCGAACATGCTGAACGGGCGGCCGAGCAGTTCCGCCGAGAGCTGCGAGGCGAGGATGTTCGTCGAGGTGCCGATGAGGGTCAGCATCCCGCCGAACATCGAGGCGTAGGACAGCGGCAGCAGCAGTTTCGACGGCGAGAGCTTGCCCTTGTGCGCGATGTCGGTGACCATCGGCAGGAGGATGGCGACGGCGGCGGTGTTGTTGATGAACCCGGAGATAGGCGCGACCAGCCCGACGGTCGCACTGAGCTGTCTCGTTTCGCTGTCCCCGGTCAGCGAGGCGATTTTCGCGCCGAGAATCTGGACGATGCCGGTCCGCTGGACGCCGTCGGAGAGGATGAACATCGCCAGCACCGTTATGGTCGCCGTCGAGGCGAAGCCAGAGAGCCCGCGGTCCAGCGGCGAAATCCCGTCACCGGCCTGGTGTAACACGTACACCGGCTCGGCAAGCAACCCGAGGTCGGTCGCGAGCACCGTCACCGGTTCGGCCAGCATCAGCGCGACCATGACGGCGATAGCAGTCACGTCGACTGGCAGCGCCTCCGTCGCAAACAGCACCAGCGCAGCGACGATAACCGCGAAGACGAACAACATCCCCGGCGTAACAGGTGGCAGCGACACGTCTGGCCCCTGCGCCGCCAGTGACAAAAGCATGGGTCGTTTGCGTGCGGTGGCGTCCGCTCACACCCTGACCAGGCAGCCGACGTTTATCCCTGTCCGGGCCGAATAGATCACAATGAGCCTTTTCAACGATCTCGGTCGGAAAGTCGAGGAGCTGAAACAGGAGGTCGGGAACGCGTCCGACGACGAAGCCACCCACCGGTGTATCGAGTGTGATACGCTCCTCTACACGGACCACGACGAGTGTCCCGAATGCGGGAGCACGTCAGTCATACCCATCTCTGACTAGCAACAGCGAGAAACCGCCTGGCCGGTGTCGCGTCGCTCACCGCGTCGGCCCGTCACGACCCAGGTCTTCGAGCAGGGCGTCGTAGCTCCGGCCGAACACCGCCTGTTTTCTGAGCGAGGTTATCGCGACCTCGAAGACGGGGATGGCGAACTGCCCGCCCGGTCCGCCGACGACGACGGCCGCTTCGTGGTCCGTCTCGTCGGTCCACTTGCCGTCGAGTTGCCGGACGAGTACTTCGCCGAAGTAGCCGCCGAGTTCCCGCACGACACTGGTGAACGCGCGGTCGTCGAAGGAGTCGTCGCTCCCGAACGTCGTCTCGGCGAATCGCTCGTCGTCCCACTCCGCGTCGACCAGATCGTCGAGTCGCGAAAGCGAGGCCGGCGAGAAATCGAGGTCGTGCTCGCCCCAGAAGTCGGCGAACTCGACGGCGGTGTCGGCGTGGTCCGCCCGGACCGTGCCGGGTTCCCACGAGCGGGCCATCGAGCCAGCGGTCGAGTCGCTGCCGGTGGAAGCAGGCTGCTCACGTT
Source organism: Haloarcula sp. CBA1122 (assembly GCF_009741785.1). Taxonomy (NCBI): domain Archaea; kingdom Methanobacteriati; phylum Methanobacteriota; class Halobacteria; order Halobacteriales; family Haloarculaceae; genus Haloarcula; species Haloarcula sp. CBA1122. Next base: position 86,644 of record NZ_WPCB01000008.1, on the reverse strand, counting down.
CGTCAGCGGCCGCCGTATCAGGCGTCTCGTCAGCGGTTGCGTCCTGTGACGGTGCAGTCTCAGTGGCATCAGACGCCTCGACATCCCCGACAGGAGCCGATGTGTCGGGACGATCATCGGACTGTTCCACGGCGTCGGATTCCGCAACGGCTGCCGGCGTGTCATCGACCCCCGCGGCGTCAGCGGTGTCTGCAGGCGACTCGTCACCCGTGGTTTCGGAAACCGCCTCCGCGTCTGTAGCGACGTCTGACGACGCATCCGGCGAGATATCGGGCTTTGATTCGTCGTCTATCGATGTCCCGGCCGCTCCGTCGTCGGCTGTATCGGTCACTGCTTCGTCAGCAGATGTGTCGGTTGCCGCTCCCGCGGGCGCGTCGACAGTTCGGTCCTCGTCGCGAGTGTCGATAGCCGAGTCTTCGGGAAGTGTCTCGTCCGCCGGCGCTTCGTCCGAGGGGTCCGCTGTAGCACTGTCGGCTGCCGGTTCCGCTTCGTCGATGTACGCGGCCGCTTCGTCGGCAGTGGCCATATCAGCGGTATCATCGGCATCGGCCGTCGTCTCGACAGCATCAGTCGTGTCAGCAGTCGGTCCGTCTTCAGCGGCGTCGAAGGTCGAGTCCGATGCCGGTGTTTCGGCCGTTGGTTGCTCATCGGCAGTATCAACAGCCGACTGCTCGGCAGCGGGTTCGGTGGCCGGCTCCGCATCGCTTGAGTCGATAGTCGACCCCTCCTCGGTGGTTTTAGCGGCCGACGGCTCGCTGCCGGCATCGTCTGACGCTGACTCGGTCGTCTCGGGCTCTGCGTCCTCGCCGATGTCAGCGGTCGAACCGTCGGCGTCGTCACTGCCCCACGGTGGCTCGTTCTCTGGCTCGTTCTCTGGCTCGTCAGCGACCTCACTGGTGGCGGGTGTGGGGTCGGTGTCGTCCGGCCGGTCTTCGCCTTCCGACTCAGATTCGACCCGCCGGACGATTCGAGTCGGCTCTGTTTCGATGGCCTGGGACGAATCGGTATCAGCGGTGTCGCCGGCAGTTGCCTCACTTCGCTCATCTGTCGCCGTCGGTTCGGGCGGTCCGTCGCGTTCGTCCGCCTGTCCATCGTCGACGCGGCTAACGACCCGCGTCGGTTCGGAGACGACGCTGTCGGCGTCGGTTTCGTCCGCGTCCGGCTCTGTCAGACCGTCGTCGTCAGTACTCTGTATGCTATCCAGTTCCAGGTCGGATTCCAGACGCGTCACGACGGCCGCAAACACCGGTTTGTCGGCGAACGAGCGAGCGGCCACGTCGAACACCGCGACACCCACCTCATCGTCCGGGCCGGCGACAGCGACGCCCCATCGACCGTCTGACTGGACCCACTTGCCGTCGTACGCCCGCACGAGGAGTTCGCCGAGGTAGCTTCCGAACCGAACCGTGTTCTCGGTGTAGGTCGTCACACTCGCGGCGTCGCCGACGGTTTTGCCGTCGTAGCTCTCCTCGATAGCCGTATCGAGGCGTGCGAGTGCGTCGGGGTCGAACGTCAGCGGGTCCGCGCCGTCGACGACGCGCTCGGCGTACTCGCGAAAGGTCGGCGGGTCGAGCGTCGCCGTGTCCAGCAGTTCCGGCCCGTCGTCGGACGCCCGGTCGCCTCCGGCCGTCGTCTCGTCCCCGTCAGTCGACGAATCGCCGCCGCCGACGGCGCGACGGATCGTATCGAACAGGCCCATGGACACCGGAAGTACGTGCCGCTACAAGAATGTACGCCGAAAGGATACTCGGCCGACAGGTCTGCGGAACGAACGCGGCTCAGTGCTCGTCGCGCAGTTCCATGTCGGCGACGATCTCGTAGGGGTGCTGTCCCTTTCGGATGCCGTCGAGCAGCTGGAACGACTCGTCGGGCGCGAGGAAGTGCCGGGTCACGGCTCGGCCGAGCGGCGTCGGTGAGAGCCCGTCGATAAATTCGTACTCCAGTAGCTTCCCGAGCGCGTGCTTGGTCGGGACCTCGCCGACCATCCGGTCGTTGAGCCGCTTGGCCTGCTTGCCGGCGACGGTGACGTTCGCCAGCGTCTCCTCGACGGCCGCGCCCTCGTCGTAGCGGGTGATGACCGGCTCCATCTCGCCTTTCAGGAGCTTGAACGCCACCTCGTCCTCGGTCATCTCCATGCTGTTGTGGTACGAACAGTCCGGCTCGACCAGCATGTAGACGGTGCCCTTGTCGTGGTAGTCCGGGCGACCAGCCCGGCCGAGCATCTGGCTGAACTCCTGAACGGTGAGCCACTCGATACCCATCGCAAGCGAGTCGAAGATGACCTGCGAGGCCGGGAAGTCGACCCCCGCCGCCAGCGCCGCCGTCGTCACGACCGCCGCGAGGTCCTGATCAGCGAACTGCCGCTCGACCCGCTGTCGCTTCCGGTTGTCCAGCCCGGCGTGGTACGGCGCGGAGCTGTACTCCAGTTTGCGTGAAATCTGGTGACACCGGCGTCGGGAGTTCGTGAAGATGATGGTCTGGCCGCGGTACCCCTTGCTCGACTTGTTGTCGAAGGCTCGCTTGACGAGCTTCTTTTCGGTCTCGATCTTCTCGCGGCCGTCGGCGAACGTGACGTGGCGCTCGATGGGGACCGGCCGCTCCTCGAACTCGATGAGCGTCGCCCGGAGCTGGTCGGCCAGTTGGCCGGGGTTGCCGACCGTCGCCGAGAGATAGATCCATTGCGTATCGCCGCTGTCGGGTGCGCCGCCGGACTCGCAGTAGTATTTGAGTCTGGAAATCAGGCCGTCGAGGCGGTGGCCTCGCTCGTCCTCGCCGAGCGTATGGACCTCGTCGATGACGACCGTACCGACCGTCCCGAGGTCCTTGCCGGTCCGGAGCGCGTGGTCGATTCCCTCGTAGGTCCCGACGATGACATCGGCTTCGGGGTCGAAGCGTCCGCCCTCGTCGGCGATGCGGCTCGCGCCCACGCGCAGCGACACGTCGACCATGTCGCCGTAGCGGTCCTGGAACTGCTCGTACTTCTGGTTCGCGAGCGCGACCAGCGGGACGAGAAACAGCATCGTTCCCTTGTTGTTCAGGACGCGGTCGATGCCGGCCATCTCGCCGATGAGCGTCTTCCCCGTCGCCGTCGCGCTCACGACCAGCTGGTCCGTTCCCTCCGTGGCCCCGTGCTCGACGGCGAGACTCTGGACCGGCAGGAGCGTGTCGAACCGGGATTCGAGATGCTCCTGCATCCCGGGATGGAGGTCCAGCGAATCAACGCGAACGGGGTCGACCTCGTCGACGGTGGCCGAAATCTCGTCGAACTTCGTCAGGTCCGGGTCCAGCTGGCCCGACAGGAGGTTCGTCACGCGGTCGAGGGCCTGCACTTCGAGCAGGAGCTCTTCGAGCCGGTCGCGAGCGTCGCCGCCGATGTTTCCTTTGTAGGCGAGTTCTCGGTCGAGCTGCTGGCGAGCGCACTCCGGGCAGATGGTCTCGTCGTCAGTCTCGATAGCCGTCTCGCTGGTAATCGGTGAGTAACGCCCGTCGGAGGCACACAGCCGACAGGTCCGGACGACCTTGGCCTCGACCTGATACGCGTCGAGCATCTCGCGGATTCGCTCGCGTGCACGCGGAGCAGTCTGCTCTGAAATGCGAATGCGGGCCGCACGGCGGGCGAGGTCGACGAACTGGTCGGGCGAGCGAAGCTCCTCGCTGGTTCCGTCCTTGACGCGGAGCCGACGCGGGCGGGGGCCGGCGTCGGTCTCCTTGAGTTCGAGGATGCCGTGGAAGAGCCGCTCGCCGTCCCGGTGGGCGGCGACGCGGAACTCCTCGCCATGTTCGTGGAGGAACAGCGTCTCTACCTGTGCGGCCTGCTGTGACACAATTATCTAGTGGCGACTGCGCTACTTGAGCGGTTCGGACTAGCTGTGGGTGTTACTGGTGCTGTGACAGTTGATTTAAACAGCCGGAAAGCCCCGGTCGGCTACGCTCCCGCGCCTCGCTGTGCGCTTCCCTCGCTTCGCTCGGTACAGTGCTTGCGTCGTCGGGGTTCGCGTAGCCGACCGCCCCTTTCAGTCCCACCCAGCATGGCTTGTCCAACGAGCGACGGGTAGGGCAGTCTGGCCCGCACTGTTCCAAGTACGGGGAGAAGTGAACTGTTGCTCCGGGTCACCCTTGCAGTTTGATTTCGTCGTCGCCGGCGGGAACCGCACAGAGGAACGCGCCCGGTTCGTCGCCGTCGTTGCGGTACCAGTGGACAGCGCCGGCGGGGATGTGGAGGCTGTCGCCGGCTTCGACGTCGTGTTCCTCGCCTTCGATACCGACGGTATACCGCCCCGAAAGGACGTACTGCTCGTGTTCGATGTCGTTAGTATGTTTCGGCACGCTGCCGCCGGGGGCAAGCGTGAAGCGACGGATTGCGAGGTTGCCGCCGCCCCCCTCCTCGCCGATGAGGACGCCCTTTTCCAGCCCGTCGGCTGCGTCGACGGCCTCGTACTCGATGTCGTCAGCGCGGCGAATCAGTGGGTCGCTCATGTGCGGTCCATCGCGGGCGCGCCGCAAAGGCGTACCGGCGTCGGTTACCACGGCAGTTCCGCCAAGGGGGCTTAAGACCGTCCCCCGATAAGCGACGGGTATGCGCCGGTTCCGCATCGGAAGCGCGTTCGGAATCCCGATCCAGTTGGACCTGACATTTCTCCTCGTGCTACCGCTGTTCGCCTGGATTATCGGGACACAGATCGAGCAGACGACCGAGCTGTTGAACGGGACGCTGAACGCCGGGCTGGACGCGGCCGTCCTCACCGACGGCGCGCTCGTCTGGGTACTCGGCATCGGTGCGGCCCTCGGCCTGTTCACCGGCGTCGTCCTCCACGAACTCGGCCACTCCCTCGTCGCTATCCGCTATGGCTTCCCTATTGACTCCATCACGCTCTGGCTGTTCGGCGGCATCGCCCAGCTCAGCGAGATGCCCGAAGACTGGAAACAGGAGCTGGTCATCGCTATTGCCGGCCCCATCGTCAGTATCGCCGTCGGCGCTGTCTGTTTCGTCGCGTTCCAGCTTCTCCCAAGCGGTGCGGCGACAGCCATCGAATCAGCACGGTTCATCCTCGGCTATCTGGCGCTGATGAACATCGCACTGGCGGCGTTCAATATGCTCCCCGGCTTCCCGATGGATGGCGGCCGCGTCCTGCGCGCGCTGCTGGCCCGCCGGCGGTCGTACGCCAGAGCCACCACCATCGCCGCCGAAGTCGGGAAGGTGTTCGCCGTCTTCCTCGGCCTGTTTGGCATCTTCGTCCTCGGAAATATCTTCCTCGCCGGCCTGGCCTTCTTCATCTACATCGGCGCGGCGGGCGAGTCCCGCCAGACCTCGATGCGGGCCGCGTTCGAGGGCGTCACCGTCGCGGACGTGATGACGCCGGCGGACCACGTAACGACAGTCCCCGAGGACATGTCCGTCCGGGAACTCATCCAGACGATGTTCAAGGAGCGTCACACCGGCTATCCGGTCGAGCGCGGCGGCGAGGTCGTCGGCCTCGTCACGCTCGAAGACGCCCGCGCCGTTCAGGAGGTCGAGCGCGAGGCCTACACCGTCGGCGACGTGATGACGACGGAAATCATCACAATCAGTCCGGAGACCGATGTGATGGACGCGCTGACCTCGCTCCAGCAGAACTCCGTCGGTCGCCTGCTCGTCACTGACGAGGACGACTCCTTCGAGGGGTTACTCACCCGGACAGACATCATGACAGCGCTCTCGATTATCAAGTCCAGCGGCGACTTTACCCCCATCGGTGAGACGGAGACCGAGACTGTCCGGCCGGAATCAGGGATAGAGCGGTAACGGTCACTCGCCGTCGAGATACGACATCGCGTCCTCGTCGGAAACCTGGTCGAACTGCTCGTAGTACTGGCCGACGGCGCGGAACGCCGACGGGACCTCCAAGCAGACCACCTCGTCGACCAGCGCTTCGAGGTCCGAAATCGCCCGCGGCGAAGCGACCGGCACCGCAAGCACGAGTCGCTCGGGACCGGCCTGTCGGATCTGCTCGATGCAGGCCCGCGCCGTCGCGCCCGTCGCCACGCCGTCGTCGACGAGGCAGACTCGCTTCCCGGTAAGTGTCGGCGACGACTCCGAACTGCGGTAGCGCTGGGCCTTCTGTCGGGCGGCTTCCGCCATCTCCGCTCGTGTGCTCGCAACGTAGTCTCGGGGTATCTCGCGTTGCTCGATGACATCGGTGTTGAGCCAGACCGCTCCGTCCGCGGCGACGGCGCCGATAGCGTACTCGGGGTTGTTCGGTGCGCCGATCTTCTTTGCGACCGCGATGTCCAGCGGGACGTCGAGCGCGTCGGCGACGGGGCGGCCCACTGGCAGCCCACCGCGCGGTATCGCGAGGACGATGTCGACCGCGATATCTCGCTCGCGCAACGCCTCTCCCAGCCGTCGACCGGCAGTTTGCCTGTTCTCGAACGTCGGGGAGCGGTTGCGTGCCATACTGGTTAATTCGCTGTCGGGAAGCAAATAGCTCCGCATTCTGACGGTCAACTGGAAACCTCGCACCAGCCGAAGGGCACCGTTACTCGTCGGACAGCGCCGCGGCAATCGCTTCGAGTTCTCCCTTCCGGAAGGGCTGTTCCGCGTCCGCCGGGTCGTCGTCCTCGCGCTCGCCGATTGTCCAGAGAATCCCCGCCCGCATCTGCGGCTTCGACGGCAGTCGGTCCGTGTCGATATCGTACCCGACAGCTTCGCAGATGGCCGCCAGAGCTTCCTTGGTGAAAGCAGTCGAGACCGGGCGTTCGTACCGCCCGACAGCCTCGCGGATCTCGTTCCGCAGTTCGTCGACAGTTGGTGACATACGCGTACTGGCGGCGGGACTGATTGTGTAGATTCCGGTCCAGTTACGCCATCGCGCCGCCTGCGACGGGGGTATCTATTCGAGGGATACCGGCCCGCCAACGCAACTCCGCCCGCGAAACGTGACCGAACTCGGCTCGACGGTGACAGCCCGGACACAGCGAGACGACGTTGTCAAGCGTGTGTGCGTCCCGGACGGCGAGCGCTGGCATCACGGCGAACAGCCGAACCGGCACGATGTGGTGCACATCCGGGTTCCGTCCCAGTTCCTCGGCAGCAGTGCCACACAGCACGCAAGCGTGGTCGTCCCGCGCCAGGGCCTGCTCGCGCACCGACCGCCATCCCGGTCCGTACTCGCCCACGCCACCGCCGCGCCAGTTCGGATGCCCGTCACCGGTGAACGCCGCCGAAAGCCACTCCGCGTGGCAGTCACGGCTGCAGAGGACGACTTCACTCTGAATCTGACTCGGATATCGCTCAATGCGGGCGTCGCAAACGTCACAGGAGACCGATAGTTTGCCACCGGACCACGAGTGGTGTGCAGCTCCAGAAATTTGTGGCGGGTCGCGCCACGCCGCGTTCTCGACACAGTCAGAGCAGTATACCCCATCTTTCTCCGACGGGTAATACTCGAACTTCGCGCCACAGACCTCGCAATTCGTCTGCTCTGTCGCATCCGAAAAGTTCGGATTGGCTTTTCCTTCGTACGATACAGCGGCATCGTGGCAGTGCTTCGAACAGTAGGCACGGGCGGACTCACAGTAGAAGGAATCTCCACAATGGTTGCACTCTCTATTCGGTAGCCGTTCGTCGTGGACGCGGCTATGATGCACCCCAAGACCACGTCGACTATCGAATACCCGACCACATGTCGGACAGTCAAACTCTTTCACAGGGCAGACAAGAACGTAGTAGATAGTAAATATGAGCCGAGTAGGGTGAAAGTAAAACTAAACGTACTGATGTCCTCGGTTCAAAACATATAAGAAAATTGATACAGTCCGGGTGCGGGAATTGAACCCACGTCTCAGCCACCACAAGGCTGAAGGATACCACTACCCCAACCCGGACACGCTTATTGAGGCAATCATAGATATTCCGCTGGAACAGAAATACGTTACGAATCGGGGAACCAGTGAGTCGTGAGAGCGCGTGACAGCGGTGGCACGTCGGTTCGGAGTTGAGTTCGACTATAGTAGCCATTGAAAATCAGTGCACACCTGCTCGCACGCCTGCAATGCGGTCAGTGTGTAAACCATTTCAATTGTTACGATAGCTCACCGGCTGCTTCGAGACGCTTTTACACAGCCGACGCGTACAGAGAGGCACGCGTGGCTATCACGGACAAAATCTACGTCAAGAACCACCAGCAGCTCGCCTCCCAGCTAGAGACGAGCTTCCCGAAGGGGGCGTTCAAGGGTGCGACGCTGGACATCCTGTTTCAGGGCGAGGGGTTGGCAAAGCTCGACGAAGCCTCCAGAGAGCGAGTCCTGGATTTCGCTGAGGACTTCCTCGACTGTGACTGTGAGGCCAACCCCCACTGTGGTTGTGCCGAGCGGAAGTTCATCTCGTACCTGCTGGAACTGCGCGAGCAGGGAATGGGGCCGGACGCCATCGTCGACGTGATGAGCGACGATTACATGCTGTATGCGTATCCGGGCGACGTGCTCTCTTTCCTCGATAACTCCGTCAGAACGTTAGAAGCCGTGGAAACCCTGGCCGATGTCGATGGGCGCGACGACGTCGCCGAGGACGTACAGCAGAAACGCCAGCGGTTACTCTAGGTCGTCGAAGCTGCCGATGCGATAGGAGGCGTCTTCCTCTTCGCCCTGATCGAGGTCTTCGAGATGAATGACCTCGTCTTGATCCATCTCGTCGAGTTGCTGGCGGAGCTTCGTGACGTAGCGCTTGTGTTCTTCCAGTTGTTCGCGGAGGTGTTCGGCTTCGAGTTCGAGTCGCTCGTGCTCGCGGACGAAGCTCTTCGGAACTTCGACTTTCGGCGGGAAGCTCTCGGTACTGGTCTCGGTTGCGTCGTCCTCGAACTCGTGTTCCGGCGCGACCTTCACCTGACCGTCGTGGGAAACAAGCGTGTCGACGTAGTCACGAAAAACTGCGGACAGCGAGATATCGCGCTCCTCGGCGATTTCGCGGAGGGTTTCGAATTTGTCCTCGCTGACGCGAAAGGAGATAGTCTTGTTTTTGTTGCCCATAGTTGTGTACTGTTTTAGCAGCAACGTATTTAATCGTTTGTCAGACGCTACCGGACCGGTCCCTTGGTGGCCGGCTTTGACGACAGTCGAACCGCTGTGATTTAACCGCCGGCCGACCTCGGTATCGGCAAAGATGGCGACAGACATCGACGCAACTGGCCACCACTTCGGTATCATCGTCAGCAATCTGGACCGCGCGGTCGAGTTCTACCGGGACGTGCTGGGGCTTGACGTAGTGACTCGCTTTTCCGTCGGTGACGAGGCGTTTGGAGCCGCTGTCGACATTGAGGGAGCCAGCGCCGAACTGGTCCACCTCGACGCCGGCAACGTGCGTCTGGAACTGGCGACCTACGAACCCGAGGGCGAGGAAATGCCCGACCCCGACCTCAATCGCCCGGGGGCGACCCATCCCGGTCTGGAAGTCGACGACCTCGACGCCGTCGCCGACCGCTTGCCCGACGACGTTGAGACGCTCAGCGGCCCGCAAACGACCGAAAGCGGGACGACTATCATGTTCGTCGTCGACCCAGAGGGGAACCGAATCGAGCTACTGGAGCCGTAGTAGCGGACCACTCACCAGCAGCAAAAAATAGACGACTGCGCCGCGGTCAGTCCGCGCTGGCTTCGGCCTGCTCGTCCTGCAGACTCTCCAGCGCGCCGACGACCGACTGCCGATAGTTCTCGATTGACAGTTGGTCGTATTCCTCGTCAGCCATCGAGATATACTCGTCAGTGGCCGGGTCCTCCATGTCGGCTTCCTTGTACCGCTTGACCCGGTCAAGCGTTCGCTCGGCCGTTTCGACGACCCAGCGGTCCCGCGTCGCTTCGTCGACCTTCGAAATGGACTCGGGGCGAATCGAGACGTTCACTTCGCCCTCGTCGGTCTCGTAGGTGCGTGGCTTGCCGACGACAGCGACGTAGGCCGGCGGCTCCAGTTCGCGCAGCATCGACGCCGCGTCGGGCTGGTACTGCCCGGCGTACATGAAGAACGTGTCGCCGTTGGGGTCGACGACCCGGCCCTGCCAGTACTCGCTGTCCTCACCGACGTCTTCGGTTTCGGTGAGGGTCCCGACCAGGAACACGCGGTTGGCGCGCTGGCCGGTCGGCAGGAGGACGTACACCGGCGCGCGGTCGTCGTCGGATTCCTTGAACGTGTAGCTCGCGTCGTTGAACTCGCGTGCGAAGACGCGCCGTGCGACCTCGCGGGTGGGTGTACTCGCCATTTAGATCGACCTCGCTTTGATGAGAATCTCGTCTGCATCCACGGCCCCGGTCAGTCGCTCCTGCTCGTCGGCGAGCAAGTAGCGGCCAAACGTCGGACCGCGGACGCGGTAATACCGGCCGAGGATTTTCTGTCGCATCTCGTCGGCGACAACGGTGGTGTCGAGCGCGTCCATCGCCATCTCCTTCGCCTCTTCGAGGGCGATGCCGGTCAGCTCCTCGGTCGCGTCCTCGTCGAAGATGACCTCGGTGACCTCCTCGCCGTCGTCGAGGACGCCCTTGATTCGGAGGTCGAACTCGCCTTCGACCTCGCCGTGTTCGCTACAGCGGCCGTTCTGGAGGACGCGCGTGCAGTCGTCCTCCGGACAGCGCTTGATGAGCCCGGAGCCCGACTGGATGTCGACCAGCGCGCCCTCGGCCTCGACGCTGTCGTCGCCGACCTCAATTGCCTCGTCGAGTTCCTCGATAGTGGTCGTCCGGTTGAGCTTCACGGAGAAGCGGCCCTGGTACTCGTCGGTGACGACGTTGCGCAGGGCGTAGGACTTCCCTTCTTCGAGCGACGGGAGGTCGGACTTCGACCACTTCGTGAACTTGATCGTGCCCGTCTCGTCGCCCAACAAGCCGACCTGGGCCACGGCGTCGGCGCGCGGCTCCCAGAGTTCGACGACCGTCGCGCGAACGTCGACCCACTCCTCGGGGGCGTCGACATCGGCGACGTTCACTTGCTCGTTGCCGCCGCCGTCGCCGCCGCCCAGCTGGTCGCGGTCCATACCAGCCTCGTCGAGGTACGTGTTGACGACGCTCCGGCGGGCCTCACTGATGGGGACCTGATAGTCGTTCACCAGCGTATCGAGCCGCTCGACGACGTCGTCGACGTCGATCTCTAGCTGGTCGGAAAACTGCTCGTGTATCTCTGTCGCGTGGGTACGCAAATCTGACTCAGTCATTGGCTTTCACTGTCTCCGCCTGGTTTTCGTTGGGAGACATCCGACGCTTGGTCGCCTTCGGATATAAACACTCGCCCAGCGGAGTGAAAGTGAAAGTGAGTGAGGGTGTTGCGGTCCCACAGTCGCGGCGCGAGAGCCACGCGAGAAGATTGATTTGTCGCGGGGCACAACGGTCAGTATGGCCGACGACGACCGACTCGCACGGTTCATCCGAGATACCTTGCGGTCGGCCGAGCAGCAGCTCTCGGACGCGAAGAAGGCCTACAAAAACGGCAAGCGGTCGGCGGAGGCCGGCCTGCCCAGGGACGAGGAGGGCCGGGCTCGAATCGTCTGTCGCCGCCACGCCGAGTACCGCGCGGTGTCGATGGACGAGCAGCGTCGGCCAGTCTGCTACGACGCAGAGAGTCCGGACTGTCAGGGCTGTGTCGAGGACATCAGAGACGGCACAATAGAGACGTGGTAAGCGGCTGCCGGCAGCGGCTCCGACCGTTTTTCAACAGGTTCGCCAGTATAACACTTTAGCACTGGCCGGGTTAACTCCGAGTATGGAGCGTCCAATCGTCGCGCTCGTCCTGGCCGGGGGAACCGGCACACGGCTGTATCCGGCGAGCCGGAGCGACCGGCCAAAGCAGTTTCTCTCGTTTGGCGAAGAGGAGTCACTGCTCGCCGAGACTGTCAATCGAGTGGGGTTCGCGGACGAGACCTACGTGTTGACGCGCGAATCGTTCGCCGACGGGGTGCGAACGCGCGCGCCGAGTGCTGCGGTGTTGACCGAACCGGAACCCAAAGACACCGGCCCGGCGCTGGCGTACGCGGCCCACCGCATCCGCGAACAGGTCGGCGACTGCGTTCTACTGTGTCTGCCGAGCGACCACCGGATTTCGGGGCCGTTCGAGACGGTCGCACGAACGGCGCGCGAGTCGCAGTGGAAACCGAGGGGCTTGTTACCGTCGGCATTGAGCCCGACCGGCCGGCGACCGGCTACGGCTACATCAAGCCCGGGCCGTCCGAGAACGGCTTCGCGCCGGTCGAAACGTTCCACGAGAAGCCCGACCGGGAGACCGCAGAGCGGTACGTCCGGGAGGGGTTCTACTGGAACGCCGGCCTGTTCGCGTGGACGCCGACGGCCCTCCTGTCCGCCGCGGCGTCGTCGCCGCTTGCACCCATGGTCGAGCGACTCGACGACGGGGACCATGACGCCGCCTTTGCCGCTGTTGACCCGGTGAGCATCGACTACGCTGTGCTCGAAGAAGCCGAGAACGCCTTCGTCGTCCCGGCGGCGCTGGACTGGGACGACCTGGGCTCGTGGGACGCCTTCGAGCGCATCCTCGACAAACAAGACGGAAACGCGGTGCTGGGGGAGGCGGTCACCATCGACGCCGATGGGAACGTGCTGGCGAGCGACGGGCACGTCAGCGCCGTCGGCGTCGAAGACCTCGTGGTGGCGTCCTTCGACAACCGAACACTCGTCGTCCCGAAAGACGAGGCTCAGCGCGTTCGGGAGGTCGTGTCGGAGCTACGCGATGACGAGCGATTCTGAGCGGATCGGCGGCCAGGGCTGTTAGCTCCGCATCGCGCCGCCGTCGACGGGCAGGGCCGTCCCGGTGACGTAGGAGGAGCGGGCCGACGAGAGGAACGCCACCACGTCTCCGAGTTCCTCGGGCTGGCCAACGCGCTGCAGCGGCGCGTCGGACCACGATTCGATGCCCGTCTCGTAGGAATCGTACTCGCCGCGCTCGACGGCCGCCTCGACGAGTTCCTCGATGCGGGGCGTCTCGTGTGCACCGGGGAGGACGGCGTTGACGCGGACCTCCGGCGCGAACTCGCGGGCCTGGGTCTTCATCAGGCCGATGACGGCCCGGCGGACAGCGTTCGAGAGCACCAGGTCGTCGATGACCTCCCTGACGGATCGGGAGGTGATGTTGACGATAGTACCGTCGTCGGAGTCCCGGAGATACGGATAGGCGGTCCGGGTGGTCCAGACGGCGCTCATCACCAGCAGGTCGTACGCGCCGTACCAGTCCCGTTCGGTCGTCTCCATGAACGGTCCGGGGGCCGGGCCGCCGGCGCTGGTAACGACGTGGTCGAGGCCGCCGAAGGTGTCGACGGTCTCCTCGACGAGCGCTTCGATCTGATCGGGGTCGGTGATGTCGGCCTCGACGGCCAGTACGTCGCCGTCGCCGATTGATTCGAGCCGGTCCCGTGCCTCGTCGACGTGTTCCGGCGTTCGGCCACAGACGGCCACGTCGGCACCCTCAGCGGCGAGGGCTTCGGCGCTCGCGAGTCCGAGGCCGCTCGTCGCGGCGGTACACAGCGCTGCGTTGCCATCGAGTTCGAGGTCCATGTCCGGGAGAAGTACCGACTGTCCCAAAAAGTCCCGCTCGCAAACTGTCCCAGTTACCGTGACTGCACAGCGGCCTAGCTGCCCCAGAAGTTGTCCCGGCTCCCGAGACGCCGGCCGTCGTCGGGGTCGTCGTCCGTCTCGTCGGTCTCGGTGTCGCTCTCGCTGGTTTCGGATTCGGAGAGCTCTTCGTCCATCTCCAGTCGCTCGACCTCCTCGGCGCGGGCGTGGTTCGAGTGGACGTTGGTCACCTTGACCAGCGAGCGGGCCGGCGGGAGCACGCCGTCCACCATGATGATGAAGCCGTCCTCGGTCCGACCGACGCCGGCACCGCTCTCGTGGATGTCCTCGACGTCGACGGCGACTTCCTCGCCCATCTTGACCGGCTGGCTCTTGAGCTCCGAGATCGGCTGGTTGTAGTGATTGCACCACTCGGCGCCGCCACGGTCGCCGTAGTGGGTACAGCCCATCCCCTGGATTCGTTCGGTGAATTTGGGACAGTCGTCTGCGAGCGGACAATCGGCCATATCAGGGGATAACGTGGCCGCTGGCAAAACGCTTGCGACCCCATCTCCGCGCCGCACAGCCTGTTATTACGTTTGAGATTTTCACCGGCACACACTTTACTGCCACTCGCTGGTTGTCGCGTAGCATTCGGCAGCGCCCAGAGCTATGAGAACGCAGATGTCGGCAGGGCTGGTTTGCCTGCTTCTGGTTTGCACGTCTCCAGTCGCCCTCGGTGTCGAGTCGAGTCCACCGGCACAAATCGGCACCAGCGACAGCGATAGTTCGATTGATGTCCGGTACGCAATCGACAGAGAGCCGACCCAGACCGGTCGGGTACGGGTGACCGCGACGATTGAGCGACCACGGCACGTCACTGGACTGTCGGTGCGGACGCCGGCGGAGACGACAGTCCTCCGAGCCGACGGCCTCCGGTCAGATGGCGACCGCTGGCGTCTCAGCGGCGATACGAGGACAGCACAGTTGACCTACACTGTGCCGGTCGGACTCTCGACGACGTTCGGCCAGCGGACCGCCGGCACCGACAACTGGACGCTGCTGGCCAGACAGGAAGTGTCACTGCGTGCCCGCTGGCGCTGGCGCGCCGGGCCGCGGCCCAGATGGAACGAGTCGCTCGTACTCGCGCCTGGCCAGAACGGTGTCGCCGGGCGTACGGCCGCCTACATCGGCCCACACGAGACAGAACTCAGAACAGTCGACGGGGACCGAATCACCCTCGTTGTCCCGGCGGCTGCGGACCTGCGACCCAACCGAACCGCCGTCTTGGACTCCATCAGTCACGCGAAGCGTGCCTCGACCGCCGGAACGGATCACGACCACATCCGCGTGTTCGTCGCGCCGAACGAACTCGCACCGGGCGGGTACTCCCCGTCGAACGGCGAGTCGGATGTCATCGTCAACGCCGGCGAACCCGTCCGTTCCCCGGTCAACGTCTGGGTCCACGAGTACCGCCACACCCGGGAGACGTTCGAGACGACACCGGCGATGGACTGGCTCAGTGAGGGGAGCGCGGACTATCACACCGCGGCGCTCACCTACAGCGCGAGCGGTATCGAAAAAGACCAGTTTCATGAGAGGATTACGACCGAGCGCCACGAAACCGCTGACCTGACACAGCCCGATAGCTGGGACGGGCCGGGCGCGCAGTACCACAAGGGAACGCGTGTCGTCGCGGCTATCGACGCCCGCCTCCGGCAGGCGACCGACGGGAACCGAACGTTCGAAGCGGTCCTCGACGGGCTGACTCGGCGAGACGAGCGAATTACACTCAGGCTGTTCGCCGAGACGGTGTCGGCTGTCGCCGGGGACGACCTCGACGCGTTCGTTCGACAGGCTGTCACTGACACCGCGCCGTCAGTCCAGACCGACGCGCTCACTGATCGTGACCTGCAGCGAAGCGGCGTAGCGGATACGACCGACCGGCAGGCGAATTTCGCGCCGTCAGTCGATAGCAGCCCGGCCACAGCGACCAGCGGCGACGACGAGGGCAAGCACGGCGTCGGTACCGCACGGCCCGTCACCGACCGTCACGGGGAGTGGACCATGCTCGGGACGCTCGGCATACTGTCGGTGGTACTGGTCGGTCGGCAGCGACGGCGCAAACGGCTGTAGCGCTTCGATGAGCGCTTGGCCTACTTTGAGAGCGTCGCTAGGCCACGCATCGCGTCGGAGCGCTAACGCGGCGTTCTGTGCCGAATATGTTTTTCCACAACTGTCATGCCGGCCGCTTACCTGTCACCTGACAATGGCATCACAGTCCATTTTCGAGCGGATCGGCGGTCGCGACGCGGTAGACGCGGTGGTCTCGGACTTCTACGACCGGGTGCTCGACGACCCGGTACTCGACCCGTACTTCGAAGCGACCGACATGGACCAGCTCCGCAGCCACCAGGCGCAGTTCATCAGTGCCGTCGCCGGCGGACCGGTCGACTACGACGGCGATGACATGCAGACCGCCCACGAAGGCATGGGAATCACCGAAGAAGCGTTCGCCAACGTCGCGACCCACCTCGAAGCCGCGCTCCGGGAGAACGGCGTCCCCGACGACGACGTCGAAGCGATTCTCACTGAGGTCGCTGCCATGGAAGACGACATCGTAGAAGCGTAGCACCGGGGTTCGGACGCATTCAGACACAGCGCCGGAGCCGTTCGGAGACCGGAACAGCTCGGTGTCGCTGTAGGGCTGGCCCTGTGAGCAGGCACAGTCCCAGTAGTAGCAGTACCGATGGTTCACCCGTGTTTTCAAAACAATAGCTGGGTGTGAAAATGTCGCTGTTTCATACGTCTCGCCGGGAAAACCATGGTTGTGGAGGGTGCGAAACTGATACCATCCCCCCAAGTCGGGTTCCGTGCCTCTGACAGGTCATGCGAGCCGACTAGGTATTGGCAGTAGTGCACCCTTCACTGCGACATTCTAAAGACTGGTTCTGGTGAGACATACCGGCGGTGACAGGCATTTTCAGAGCGGTCAGCCGGCAGCGAACCGTGGGGGACGCTGGAATGCGACCGATGGCGCGCTTGGTTGTTTTGAGAATGTGACTCCTCGGCGTGTAGCGTGGCTGTCTACGTTGCTTTTATTCGGAGATGGCGGGATGGTGGGATTCTCACCCGAGGCCAGGCCTCACTTCGTTCGGTCTGGCGTGATTCGAATCCCCCTGCGTGCTGCGGTTCAGCACGCTTCACTATCGTTCAGCGGCTTCACGGGCACGGTGGGAACCTGAATATCGCCAATTCGCAACGTTGATTTTAGTATTCATTGTTCTCAAATATCTGGAAGGAAATCGCTACGCTGTTCAGCCTGTTCGCGATCAGAACGCCGGTCGTAGTGACGGTCGAGAATATCCGTACTGGCGTTGAGTCGATCCTTCACGACTCGGCGGGGCACATCCTCACGACGGTAGTAGGTCACTCGGCCACTGCGAACATCGTGAGGAGATCGGGCCGAAGGGCACTTACTGGCGTGGTCGATGTGCGTGGCTTCGCAGTCATCGAGATCGCGGTCATGCGGGCAGTCCTCACCGCGCCAGCAGGGACGAGTGATCCGATACAGTGTCGTTCGGAACGTGTTGCCAGCTGGTCGACCGTTTGATGTTGTGAGCAGGGGTTCTCGTCCGTATTCGTCGGTCACGTCGTCCCGGTGGAAATCGATGTAGTCCTCGATGTACCGAGCGGTCTTCTCACTGATTCGGTTCCACCGAGTTCCTGCCTCTCGGTTCTTGAGCGGCGTGTCTGTTTCAGGACGGTGGACAAACTGTAGGGCGGGCCCAGAGAACCGTGGGTGATCGCCCTCCAAGTCCACGTCTTCGAGGTCGAGGCCACGGATTGCGCCAGTACGCGCACCGGTTTCCCAGAGCAGAGCGAGGATGATGTGGTCGCGCGTGCTGGGACGGGCCTTTTCGAGATAGTCCAGAATCTCAATTGCGCGCTCAGGGTCGAGCGTGGTCTCCGACACGTCCTCGCCGTTGGTCATCGTCGGCAGCGTCAGCTTTTCAAAGAAACCCTGTGGGACAGCGTCAATGTCAGCAGCAAACTGGAGGAAGCGACGGAGTGTCGCCAGCTGGCCCTTGAGCGTGACTGTCTTGATAGGGTTACGTCCGTCACCCTGTCCTTCGCGTCGCCAGATGCGATACTTGTAGAGGTCCCGACCAGTGAGTTCGTTCAGGTTCCCGATACCTTCCTCATCGCAGAACTGCACGAACGCCTGGAGACGATGCTTGTTGCTCTCCCGTGTCGACTTTGCGTGTTCGTCCACCATCGCGTCGTGAAACATCTCGACGGCCTCATGGGGCGGGATCGGATCGAGGTCAGTCAATAGAACCACCTCTGGGAGCCGGGCGAACGCTGGGCTTTTCATCTGGCGAGGCGACTGTCGTCGTGCGGGGCGTAGCCCCCGTATCGGTTCCGTACGACATGGATCAGGTGGCGGAACCACCCTTCGGGCCGTGTTCCAGCACGGCCCAGTTCTGAATGGCTGAGAGCCATCAGTGGGCGGCCCACAAGAACACTATTACCCAGAAAGTGCATAAATGTATCGGGAAGCTATATTTGATTAGTTGGTAAGAAAATGCACGTAAGGACTGAAATAGGTGGGTCGAGTAATATTTGTAATTCAAATGCGCTTATCCGGTTCGTGGCAGAGCGTCTGGGACGACCGTATCCTCGAATGGATGCGAGAGAACGAGGGTACGGGAACACCCAAAGAAGTCCACGATAGCGGGTTAGTCCGCGTTTCGAGAACTCAGGTTGGCCGACGGATGAAGAAACTCGCCGAACATGGGCTTCTGACACACGTCGGTAACGGAGCCTACGTGATCACTGACAAAGGGAAAGCGTATCTCGATGAAGAATACGACGCCGAGGAAGGCGTCTATATCAACGGTAGTGGCCCAACGGAGCCGTCGACGAGTGCAGACGCAGAGACGAACGACGTGTAATCGCCCTCCACCATGACGATTCGAAAGACCGCCCGCTGGCAACGAAGTATCGACGACCGGATACTGGAACACCTTCGGGATGACTCGGTGTCAACAGCCAAGCAGATGGCTATCCGTGACAATATTCACGCGACAGAAGCGCAGGTACAAGACCGGTGTCGGGTGTTGGCCGATGCTGACCTGGTGGCGTTTCTAACTGAGGATCAGGATTTTGTCGAGTTGACGACTGAAGGCGAGCAGTACCTTGAGGGCGAGATCGACGTGGAACTGTATCCGTATCCGCGGCATCCGAAGGCGATGGAATAAGTCGACCCGGTGGGTGGGTCGGTGAGTGGGTGGAAATGTATCAAATCACGATTGATTCTGGAATCATTAAGGGAGTATATCTGATTCTAAAAATTCCCGTAGCTTGTCAATTTCCAAGGATGAAACTTCAGAGTTCTCTTTAAACCGACTAAAGAGGCGGTCTACATCAGATCCGTAGAGTGAGATATACGACTCATAATCGTCGAGTTCAGTTTGATAGAGGCTTCCGTCGTTTAGTGTTATATATAACTGCTTTTGGAATTCATTTGAGTTGTTCCGAATGGTTTCCATATTTTCGTTGAAACCGATATGCAAGGCAAGAAGAAATTCTACATGCATGTATACAGGATAGCCATCCCATTTCTGGGTTTTATTTAGTCTTTTTGCAGCAACGTTCATGCTACCCTCATCCTGTGCGTTCGTTACAATAATGAAATGTGACAGATCCGTTTTAGAGGAGGTTATTTCTTCAGACCTGATTATTCGATACACATAATCTCTGAGCCGACGGGTCTCATCAGAATCAAGTTCAAACTTTTGCGAATTAGTGAATTTCGCATCATACGTTATACCCTCTCGGTATTGACCTTGACCAGTCTTGAAAAATAACTCAGCAAACCCGTCCGAGATGTTTCCTCCACGCTTATCTCCCCACTGCTGGGCTGTCGGTACTACTTGATTTATTATATGGAAGATCTCTTGTTCGAAGCGGCTGGAGTCTGAGCTGGAAGGCGACTTGCGAGCTTTGGTGAGTTCAGTATAGGCAGATTGAGCATTCGACGCTATTCGCTGTTGAGATGCGCGTTCAACCTCATGAACAGTTTTAGTGATATGATCTTTCGGGAGATCACCGGAAAGATCTCTATCAATAATCTCAGCCAAATCAAGCCTAGATACAGGAGCTTCTCTCATTAAAGCAGCATTTTTAACCTGACCTGGGTTAACCACAACAACCGGATTCAGCGATTTTTTCAGAAGTTCGACGGCATTTTCTGTGAGATTTACATCGTCGGTATTCAGATGAATGTCAACAACACTTGATTTTCCATGTACCCTAAGGAATTCATATTTTGTTTGATACACTCTCTCGGTTCGTTTGCCTATATATTCTATACCTTCTCGTTTAAATAGCGATTTCAGATACTCCCGTACTCCTACCTTGGAAATTTTCGGGACGTTATATTTAGCAACTAATTCTAATTCGCCGCCACAGCTGGCACATTCGTCGGTCCTATTTGGATATCGTTTCCCACATTCCATACAGGAATGTGGAGTGGCCTGGCCGACAGTAATCACCCCTGTTTGAGCAAGCATTGAGACTAAATCTTGATTTGGATATGTTTTAGAGTTGTAGGAAGCGGGGTCCTTAAGTATAGAAGATATTACAGCAACACGGTCTCCAGTTACCCAATGGAGAGGGATTTTTTTATCAGGAGGAAGACCAAATTGATCATGGAAATCATTACGGAATTTCTCCTTGATTCGGTCTCTTTGTGTATCTATGTTTGTATCTAATCTAAAAAACCCAGCTTCTATCGATTGCTCAAAATTTATCTTTCCAGGTTGTCCATCAACTTCCAGCCATAATTTGCTGAGATCGTCAACCTCTGCAGAGGTCACATCCGGTACAAGGGAATCAATTAGAGGTCGTATATCCCGCCCATAGCTCTTTTTAGACAACTTGATCGGAGATGATGGTGCAATATTTGTTCTTTTGAATTCAGCTGCAAGAATTCGGTTTCCGGAGACATCATCTAGATCGGCGGTGAGTTGGTCTGAAAATACCTCTTTATTTACATCATCAGATTCAATACTGGTTTCCAAATCGAATAGATAAATATCCAGTTCGTCCTGAAGAGTATCTCGCAAGACATTCCGAATATTAGTATTTGAGGTCGCGATACGGACTTTATTATCTGATTCGATTATTTCGAAAAACACAGCCGAAAGGTTGCGTCGACGTTGAGTACCAGTAAAATCACGACGTGCCTGATCAGATGTTTGGCGACTAATGTTGAACAGGACACCCTCTTTATATTCTATAGTGTCACGCGGATTGTGTTTATAATAGTTAGATTTTGTTCGATGAGCCAGAGTACTGGCAATTGACTGAATAGATTCTTCTAATTGGCTTCTGTAGTCAGAGGGAAGTTGACTTTCGACTTCATAAACATATACGTCGCTATGTTTGGACCATTCACTGTACATTTCGATTTTATAAATAAAATCGTGATTTCCCTGTAGTAGTTGTTTTAGTACGTATCTATACTCAGTTTCTTTAACAACATCATCACCTCTCTTTTCACCTAAATCTCTCACTGCTAGTTTTTTCCCAGAAACGACACGATAGATTGAGTAAAGAAGAATACATTTGTTTCTATTTTTGAATATGTCTTGGTATAGGTGATTAGTGTCCTCCAAATCCACTCCACAGATCTGCGTAATATACTCTAGGGTCTCAGCATCAGCATCTTGAATAACATCCTTGAATTTGTCTTTATATTTACCACTCCAGTTTTCTCTGAACTCATCATAATTAACTTCAACTCCATCGAGAACCGTTTCCGTCTCTGGAATAGTCATTAACTGACATCTAGCTTGGGAATATAAAACAGTGTTTGTCAATTGAGAGTTATTTTACAGTATTATGAACATTCTCTCTTTTTTTACTTGCAGGAGAATCATACCCCCGATGATCAGGATAGATTCCGATTAGCCTCAATATTCGAGCTTCCACGGCAAAGGCGTGTACTGACATGACAAGGACATCTGTTTGTTCCTACATTCGGGTTTTTGAGGATGTAAGGGGAGATCAAATCGAGTGCCTACGGCGTGATCAGCAGGATAGCCGTGCTTACGCTGGTAATTATTTGGTTCCGACAGTGCCACATCTTACACGAAGATAATATTGGTAAGTAACTATCTGATAAGAAGTGTTGAGGAAGTATAAATATATGATTTCACCAGTAAATTGAAGTAGGTAGTTTTGAATTGTAAAACCACGCTATGAAACGTCGTGATGCGATTAAGGGTGGTTTGGGAACACTTCTTTCGACTGGCATTGCAGGATGTGGAATCCTCAGTGGGAGTGATGTCCAAGATAGCGACGGTGACGGAGTAATCGATTCAGAAGACTATGCACCACAGGACCCCAATGTGCAGGAGAAATCTGATGTTAGCGGTTCAGATAGTTCTCAGAGCTCCAGTCCTAAGACCAATACAGGATCAAACTCGGATAGCGAGCTAATTGGAACTGCTGTCGGGAAATACAAAGCGGGATACCAGGGAATGCAGAGCAGCAAGGATCTTCTCGGCACAGCTATCGATTCCTATGGTCAGGAGAATTACGGATTAGTAGAAATGTCCTTGGAAGGTTTTGAGAGCGATATGAACGAGTTTTCTGAGGCCTTCGGTGAAGCGGCCTCAGCAGCGAACGAATTGGGCGAAGCCGAAGTTCAGCAATCAGCAATTGCGGGTCAAAATGAGATCGAGCACCTAGTAAGTGCAGCCGATAGTATACGGGGTGCAGCAAAAGATGCCAAGAATGAGAACTGGAATGACTCAGATGCCAAGTTAGCACAGGCTCAAACAGCGATTAAGAGTGCAGACAAACGGCATAAAGAAATGATGAAGCCAAGTGATGTTGAATCTAAGATAATGGAGATTTGAGTGATTAACCAGCTATAGATGGGTTGTGAGTAGATAAAATATAAGATTGGGAGACAGAATACAAGCAGAGGTACAAAAAAGGAATGAGCGTCTTCGCAATATTGTGTCCAAACGATTTATAATAAACCTCCATTAGATATACGACATGACTATAGAGGTTGAGGATGAAACGGGGTCTAAGTCTAATTTTAAGGAGATCTTTGATGAAACTCCAGAAAGCATCTCGATCTTGCCGACTGGTATTGAAGAAGAAGATGGAGAACAATATATTATATATCCAGAAGATAGCGACACAGTTCGAAAACTAATAAGACAATCAGATCTTGAAATTTCGGATATATATTCAACCGAAGAAGGAACTATATTAGTACTCCGTTCAGAGGAATTAATAATACCGACGTTGTGGATGGCATATACATTCACGAGAGATAATTGGGATCAGATAAAGTATGCAATTGACAAGATATCTAATCACTATTCAGAGCAATATAATCAAGAGGTCAAGATGAGTGTCGAACAGGAGAGGTCTGACGGGACGACAACTCGACTAACTTACACTGGACCACCAGAAGGTTTAGACGAACTATCTGAGGGAGTTGCTGAGATTATAGATACGGAGGAAGAAAATGAATGATAATATTGAATCATTTGCTTCTCAGTATACAGAGGTAGTAACGGACTGCGAACGATTTGCTTACCTCCCGAGGGACATAGATAGACAGAAAGAATCCATTAAAAAGTTAACTGAATTGCTTGAATCTTCTGTAGAGGTACATAAGTCAGTAATTGCTGAGAAAGATGAAGAAGCTGCGAACCAGCTTCTTGTTTTTCGTTGTATGGCTGACTCTATTAGATATAATTTAAAAATGTGGATCGACCTGAAGAGGGAAGATTGGGAGAAAGCTTGGGATGCACTGGTTGATGCACAAGAAAAAGCCAAGAGCGCTAGGGCAGCTCATGATATTTCTAAGGATTGTAATGTCGATTCATATCTCGAAAGATTAGAAAATATAGAAACGAATATTTTTCCGCCGCAAAATTTCAATAGTCCTGAGTTGATTATAAGTAAATTCTCATGCTCCCTTTGCAAACAGGATTATAGTGAATGTGGACACATCGCTGGCAAACCTTATTGGGGAGTTTTTTGCCAGAAAGTACCCGAAGAGATCGTGAAAATGCGGGCTGCAGCATTGGTTGATAATCCAAAAGACAAAAAAGCTCGAATGACAGAACACGTCACTGACGATGGTATGGTACGTGATCAAATGACATGGGAAAAGCGAGAAATGGACGAAGACGAAGCTGAGAGATATAACGACCGGTCTGACGAGGATTTCATAACTCAAGGCGTACTAATGACAGCCAGCGACAATAGCGGAGATTTCAGCAACTATATGCCTGATTAACCGCCAACAGTGGGTGATTTACTATTCTGTGGGTCCCCGTTCATATAATAATTCAATCAGATTATCCCATCCCACATCCTTCTCGAATAGCCCGGCTCGAAGATTCCAAGCCCAAGGTGCGGCGTCGTCCGGATCGTAACCAGTTGCTTTCTCGATCTCTTCGAGACTGCCACCGAACAGCCGATCAGTCGGTGCGTCAGCATCGGCAGGCCACGTCTCAAAGAACTCCGCGCTCTTTTTCGCCGCCTTGTACATCGCCAACGTTGAGAGACGCTTACGCTCAGGATGAAGGTCCTTCCCTGTGTGAACAACGACAGCTTCCATGTCCACGCCGATCTTCGCGTAGCGTTTCGCCAGCGGCGTGTACTGCTCAGCAACTTCACGGCGGTTCGTTCGAGCATCGAAGTGTGTGGAACCCTCGTCGATCAGGATAGCCTTCGGTCGGTCCCGATGTTCGAGCAGCTGCACGGCGAGATCGTGAGCTGACGTGACGACAATATCCGTCTGTTCCCACGTCCGGACGTTCGAGAGTACCAGAAGGTCATCGAGGTCGAGCGCCCGCAGCGTGATCAGGAGGATAGCCGTGTTGGTCTTGCCCGTGTTCGGGTTGCCCGCAGCGGTGAGAAACGCCGGAGCGCCGTTGTTCTCGATCTCGTTCAGGAGCATCATCGGGAGCCGCAGCGCCGAGGCATCGAGGTCCTGTTCAGTGACGCCGACAATATGGGACATGACCGAGCCGTTGCCAGCAGCGACGGCTTCCGTCGCCGTATCGGTCAGGACCTTCGAGGAGATCGCCTTTCCGAGAGCCGTGCCCTCGAACGTAGAACTACCTACCGGTGACCGGTCGGTTTCTCGCATCGCAGTTTCCATGAACGACAGCGCCGCGCGGTCTTGCTGGTCCTCGACGATTCCAGTGTGCGGCAGCAGTCGCTCGTCGCCGTCGAGTTCGCCCTGTACCTGTTCGTAGAGCTTCGCAGCAGTCAGTAGGTGTTCGTCAACGCTGTCAGTCATCAGCGGACACCTCAACAGAGTCGGAACTGTCCTCGACGAGCTGATCCCGGAACGCGTATGCGAAGCCGAGCAGCGGAACGACAACTGAGACGACAGGCAGGGAACTGGGAACAGGACGATAGGCAGGATCGTATATCTGTTCTCCAGCGTTCTGCGTCACCTCCAGTGGCACGTCAAGGGCCTGCGGTGGAACCGACCAGATGCCGGCCCAGAAGCCAGCTACGAACGTCACAGCAGCAGTTACCACGACGATGCTTTTCTCACGATGGGTTAGATTGAGTTCAATCATCAGCGGGAACACCTCCGTCACCAGCGCCAGCGAGATCGGCGAGGTCCTGGTCAAGATCGATGCGGACGCCCGGGACGTCCGACTCGGGAGACTCGTCGTTCTCGGCAGCGCGGATCTTTCGGTCGAGGCCGAACTGTTCGATAGCCGAATCTATCTCGTCGGTCAACCCCTCTCCTTCATCTGGAAGGGTGCCACGCTCGAACGTCGAAACGATTCGGAGAACCGCCTTGCGCGTGGCATTGCGGATGATCGTAAACGCCTGGGCTTCGATGGCGAAGCCGCGCTTGGCGTCAGCTTCGAGCTGGCCGCGACACTCTTCGACGGCCTGGAGCGTTCGCATCAGCTCCCGGTCAGAGAGGGTTCCGCGCCAGCATCCTTCAACGGTCTGGGCTTCGAGGTTGACGTTCTTGCCGAAGGCAAGATTGGGACTCACCCAATCGAGTTGGCCGTCCTCGACGGACCACTCGCGGAACCGTTGCCCAGGTGTCCGAAAGATACCGCCTTTCGTGTGACGGGCGTCAATGTCGACGAGCCAGACGTAGTTCGGGTCCCAGAGAAGCGACCGGACTTTCTTGCCTGTCGGTCGCCCGGCCAGCGGAATCGTTACGAGCGCACAGAGTCCGATCAGACGCAGGCTTCGCGGGAGTTCGTAGCCGAGAATCGACGCGATGACGAACAGGACGATACCGACACCCGACGCGATCAACAGCAGGTTGTTCGTGAGCCAGCGGAACAGTCGATAGGTCCGACTGTGGTCCGGGCCAGGGTCAGCGTTGTGTGCCATCTCGTCGCGGTCGAGATCGGGATTATTCTCGTCGTCGGTCATGCCAGTCGCTCACCTCGCTGGGCCGACCCGATTTTCGCGGAGACGGCTTCGTACAGGACGGCAATCACGACACCGAGCGCACTGCCGAGGGCAGCGTTGCGAACGTCCTCACCACTCCACGGACCAGTGATGATGAACGAATTGGGCTTGCGGAGGTAGTGGAACCGCTGCTGCTCGATGGACTGCTCAGTCCAGAGTGTCACGCCACCGCTGGATGGCACTCGAACGGTGGTCGTCGTATCCGCGTCGACGACAGCCGCACGGAAAGAGACGCTGCCCGCTTCCGATCCGGCGTCAACCTGCGGAGCAACACTGACGACCTTGTACTCGTCCGACCAGAAGTCGATGACCAGCTGGCCGTCCTGGTAGCGGTAGTCTGTGACCACCACGTTCTCGTCAACGACGAGTTCGACATCACTGGGTGCGCCATCAGGTGCGGAGACGTTCGTCGAGGCCGCCGTCTTGTTCGTTGTTTCCTGCGCTGCCGCTGGTGCAGCGAGAGCGATACAGCTGACGATCAGTATGAGGAGTATAGGCGTACGTGGGTTCATAGTCGAAAATCCGAGTTTGTCACCAGAGCCAGTCGAGCGACGGTTCCGGGAGCCAGGACGACACCAAGTCAATGGCTGGCCCGATCACGTCAACGGTTCCCGAGAGTTGCAGCACGGCGAGTGCGACTAGGACGAGCCACACATCCCGAGGAACGAGCTTGAGAGCCAGCCAGTAGACCATCAGTTGTTACCTCCCGTTCGCCGCTGGCTCACGGCGTAGAGTGCGCCAACGCCAATCAGTACCAGCACGAGTGACGATGACGAACCTCCGAGCAGGCCACCGCCAGCCGAGCCACGAAGGTTCTGTTCACGCGCCTCGATCTCCGCTCGCTTCCGTGCCAGATCCTCGTACTGTTGCTTGAGTTCGGTTACGTTAGTCGTCTCGTAGGTGGTTTTCTGGATAGTGACGTTCTGGACGGTCTGGCCGTCCTGTGTGGAGATACTGTCGATAGTAAACTCACCATCTAACTCGACAATGCGATCCGAGGTAACGACGTACTGCGTGCCGCCAATGTTAGACGTGTTGTAGGTCGTCCCATTCTCGAACTGACCGCTGGCTGGATTTTCTTGAGAGAACAGCACACCCTCGTACTGCGTACCGGATTCAGTAGTGACGTTGAAGCTCCCGATCTGATCGAAGTTCTCCGGAGAG
Organism: Haloarcula sp. CBA1122; assembly: GCF_009741785.1. NCBI lineage: Archaea > Methanobacteriati > Methanobacteriota > Halobacteria > Halobacteriales > Haloarculaceae > Haloarcula > Haloarcula sp. CBA1122. The sequence goes on along the minus strand of NZ_WPCB01000008.1, from coordinate 59,464 downwards.
TTCGTGCCGAGTAGGGTGAGCTGTGCGGCGGCCCAGCCCTGGAAGTCTTCACCCGCAGATTGCTGGTTCGACAGCACGTAAGGGTCAACGAGATCGCTGTTGTTGATTTCGCCAGCTTGGTACGCGCTATACGTGTTTTCGGCCAGCGTATCCATGTCGGCTTGGACCTCACTGTTCTGGCTTTGGATATCGGAGTTCAGCCTGTTGAACTCCTGCCAGCGAACGATCTTGAGGTTCTGATAGTTGTCGTTAGGCGCACGGATCATCAGCGATTCAAGATGAACACTGGAGCGACCAGAGCCAGCGGACGACTCAACAGAACTCGGGGCTGTGTGAGCGGTCAGCGTGGGATTGATGTTGTCACCGCTATCGTAACCGGCATCAACGAATACCTTCGGAGCCTGATACGTGTGGCTGCTACCGTTCGTGAGGGTGTAGCTAACCGAGTTCAGGCCTTGGTACTCGATAGTACCACCATCTCCGTACGGGTGAGTGTGGGACGTGCCGACGAACGTATCTTGGTTCCCGTCTAGTGTGGAGGCGATGTTTGACTCGTTTGCAGCGACGGAGTGCAGGTAATCGTAGTTCTGGGCCTCGACCTCGTACTGGTTCATGAGGTTGACCTGCTTGGTCGCGTAGTAGTCTGCGACAGCCTGCTTCGCTTCAGTCTTGGCGGCGGATTTACTGGCACCGCTGTTCAGCGCCTTGATGTAGGCATTTTTGCCGATGATGCGAGCCTGCGTTTTCGTATCCGACAGGTAGTTGTCCAGCGTAGTGTGGAAGCCTTCAGATGCCGCGTTACTGTTCTGTGCGGACTGGTAGATGTCCACCTTGGTCTGTGCAGCATCCGTTTCACTGGTATCGACCTTCGTACTGCCCGGCAGTCCAGTCCGGTCGAGTTGGACGACCTGGGGCATTACCGATTCACCGATCTGCTCGTTTAGTTCGTAGTTGAAATCGGCGTCACCACCAGTGTCTCCGAGGAACTTTCCGGAATCTCCGGGCGTCCATGCAGCAGTGACGCCGCCTTTCGAGAAGCCGGGTTCAGCGTCAGCACCTTCGACCTGAACAGTGAAAGTCTCATACGCACCAGCGTTGCGGAAGTGTGCTGATGATGTGCTGGCTGAAACACTCTTCTTCATGATCGTGACGTTATCACCAGCAGGTGACCCGGAAGTAATCACGGAGATCGTCGTCTCGGTGGTGACATTCGAGAGGTCGATTTCGACCTTGTGCGGACCAGTTGTAAATTCCTGAGCGTAGGTGTCCGTTGTCGACTGTGCCAGCGCAGGGCCGACACCAGTAACGACTGCCGACAGGACGAGCAGGCCAGCCAGCAAGATCGAGCGTGCGCGACTCATCGTAGTTCACCTCCGAAAGAATAGCGTCGTGTCATCGGTTTACTGAACAGCGACTCCCCAGGAGACGACCGTAGCGAAGAACGCCAGCTGCATCCCGAGCGGGTCGCCCAGACTGAGGAGGAAGTCGTTCACTTGCGGGACGAACTCGTTGCCGAGGATGACGAGCGGGCCTATGACAATCGCAATTTGCTCCCAGAGTCCGTAGTACTCGAAGCGTTTGGATTCGCTCGAAGCGAATCCCGCTGCGTACGTGCCGAGCGACACGAGCAGCGAGTGCTGGGTCGTCAGCGTGTACGACAGCCACGGGAGTTCGACCGTTGTGATGCCACCAAACTGGTAGAGACTTGCCGCCACGAACGCTACCGAGAGCATCGCTGGCAGCGAACGCATATTCATGTAGTCTCCGGCCACGTCGCTCAGGCGTCGCTGGTAGCTCATCGCTTCACCCGCACCTCGCGCGGATTGTACTCCTGTTCTTCACCGTCCTCGTTTTCGAACGACTCCGTTTCTTCGGACTTGCGAACGCCGATCTTCGCACCTTCGATAAGGCCAGCGATGATCTGTCGGCGCATCGTCTGGTTGAGCCGAATCGGACGACCATCGATTTCGGCCACACCGTTGTAGCTCGCCAGCGGGTTGAACGCAGTAATGACGCCGGTCACTTCTTCGCCTGGTTCGAGATCAATCCATCCGTTCGAGTTGTCGTCGTCGGAGACCTCGACAGAATCGAGGTCATCAAACGACGGGGCTTCGTTGGTAGCCATGCTACATTCAGAAATACTAGATACTAGTTAAAAGAGAAGAACCAGATAGAATCTGGTGAAGTTTTAAATACAAAGAATACGGTGAATTGCAGATCAAGAAACACGAACAGTATCGCCACACGAATCACACTCGAATAGTGATAAAGACTTATCGGTGATTTGCCGTTCGTACTGATAGCGTCCAGAGTCACAGGACAGACAACTATCATTAATTCGTGGATTCTGGAAACCAGTTTGGTTTTCTGAAATTTGATTCGAGTCGTCCCAGCTCTCAACGTCGGTCGTGATCTCGGTCATTGTGACACCGTTACCAGAGCTGGCCGAGTGGAGTTCACCATCAATCTCGATAGAATGTACGCGCCACTCCGGAACGCGCTCATGATTCAACCAATCAGGGCGGTGTTCCGGATCATCCAAGTCGGGACGGTCGAAGCCAGCCAGCACGCCACGAATTAGTGCTTCACCATGCTTGTCGGGTAGTTCCGACTGAAGCATTCCAAGCAAACCAGCGACACCGACATTCGGGTATCGGCGGGCCTTCTGCTCAATCCGTTCGACGTATTCGACAGCCTTGTTCTCGAACGCATCATCAGGGATGTAGGTGTCGTCGGGTATCGGAACAGTTGCGTCCACAGCACCCTGATATTCCGCGCAAAGAGGGCACTGATTCGACCCATCAGGGTGGTAGCACTGCCGATCAGCCGTTGTCTGTTCACAGGCACGCCAGGCGTCAACCCAGTCGTCCCATAGCTCAGTCGAGCCACCGTCTGGAACGATTTCAGACGATTCGGCAGGAGAGGTATCGACCCGGTGTTTTGTGAGTGTCTGAGATTGGTCGATACCGTGCGGAGAACCACACTCAGCGCACTCGACCGTGTTAGTCCCTTTATCAGAAACAGTGAGACGGTCACCGTGTTGCCCTTCCAGATCCGAGTGTGGCGACTCATGTCTTTGGCGGCAGCGGTCAGCAATAGCCGCCCATCGAGCCGAATCAGACCGGGAAACGGTTCGGATGTTTCCGGCGGTCATTGCAGCTGCCCAGGCGATGTAGGAGGGAGATCGTTCGAACAGGTCGAGCGGGTCGATGGAAGCGTAATCTGCAACGTAGGCCGCGAGGTTCTCGACTGATTCAGGATCACGTACTGAAACGGGCGTGTCGCAGTCATCACACGCACCTTCGGCGGCGTCCCACGGATTCGGTGCTGTATCCGCGTGTTCGGGACACGGAGTATTCGTGTGTGCATCACGTCCAGCACCCTCAGTGGCGGAAACGTGGGTTTCCATAACAGGAGCGAAATCAGACTGTGAGATTTTGCCGTCGACGACAATGATCGAGTGTTCGTGAGCGTAGCACTGGTTTTGGCCGCTGCCCGGATGTGGCTCTAAAACGCGCCAGAACTGCCATTCATTGTTCTCAAAACCGAGCTTGTCGAGTACGTATCGAAGCTTCTGGTAGACCTCGCGCCATGGCTCACGGACCCTGTTTGCATGATCGACAGGACCGATCCGAGTTCCATCAGGGACAGAGGAAGCCGAGCGAGTCAGGAACGCGACAGAGGGATTATCGAACGTGGCTTCGGTTTCACCACCTGACGGGCGTGAGCCACCGGTGAGTTCGCGGAGCCAACCCTGACACTGGGCATAAAATTCGCGCTGATAATCCGGAGACCACCGATCAGACGCCGAGAAACTAAATTTCGTGTACTCAGGGTCACGGGGCCAACCGTATTGGAGGTTAATTGTAGTCTTGCGGGTCCGTTCGTGGGATTCAAGCAGGTTCTCGACTGCGACAGCCCACGGGACGCCTTCAATTTCAGTAACTCGTTCACCAGAGACGGATTTGCGAGCTACCCAAGAGTCGGCTGCATCAGCGGGTGAAAGGGAAAGTCGGTCAATCTCCTCGCCGTGGGATTCAGAAACATGACCTTCTGGGTCTTGCGTAGCGGGCATGAAAAACGATTCACAGCGTCCACAGTAGTAGAGAATGTCGGAATCCCAGGTCTCGGTAGAAAAATCAGTGTAGTCCTCTCGGATCGGAGTTCCGTCCTCGAATGCAACAGGAACATCTACAAGATCGGGACACTCCTCGATGAACGACCAGAGAACGTCGTCAGTACTTGGTAGGTCGCGTTCGTCGGGTTCGGAAGTTTGGGTTTCAGCGTCTGTCCCGGCGGTTTCACACTTATTCTGATTGGTTTGCCGAGAGCCGCTGGCCGCTGGTTGCCCCTCACTCATCGAACTTGGTAGAAGAATCGACAGCGTTCGACAGCGACCGCACAGCATCCCCACGTTCCGGGCCTTCGGCCGGGCTTTCGCGTTGGGATTGCCCCCGTCGCTCCGCTCGGGGGCGTGCGCTCTCTCGGTCGGTCGGACCCCCATGTGAGGGGGCCGCTCCCTCCGCTCGCTCGCTTGTGGCGGAGTTTAGGACTGCTTCAGGAATGTCGTTGAAGCAGGAATGGCAGAGGTCGAACCGAGCGGCTTCTGTATCGGTGTGATTGATACAGATCGCTCCGCAGTCATCGCAGGCGTAGTGAACGTAGTCCGACCAGGAGGTCACGCCTGACCACCTCCTTCGAGATCGAGGATTACAGCTGAGACTTCATCTCGAGTATGTCGATGAGCCTCGGTTAGCGCGATGGCCGAAGCCGTGGTATCGTCGCTCGTCGAAACAGAGACTAAATCGAAGCAGAGTTCGTCGACGCAAACCCAGTCAGTCATCGGGATCACCATCCTGCACCGAAGCCTCCTGAAACCGAGTCGCGCAAATTAGCTCACGGGGAATCTCGAAATCTTGGTCAGAACTAACGGCTAGCCTGTACTTTCCACGACGAACTTTTTCGACTACACCAGCTGCTTGTAGCGATTTGAGGTGTTTACAAACCGTTTCGCGAGTGATATCCGTATTTTCAGCAATCACTGCCGGCGAGAGGATTAAGCCACTTGCGAGAATGGCGATGATTTTGTGATCAGAACTAGTGACCCAATCAGGCTGATCAGGCCCAAAGCAGTCAGAAATATCAGTCATCGAGAACCACCGTCCTCGATCTGCTCGATTGCTCGACGAACTTCGTCGTCGGTTGCCTCTATGAGACGGGACGCACGAACGAACTCGTTTGGAGGGAACGGCCAGTCCTCAGGAGCGGGGGAACTCAAGAATCAACACCCCGCTCACGTCCCGGAACAATGGAAATCGACAGCAGGCGAAGGGGGCCGTTCAACTGCTGAACGAACTCCAAAATCCGAGTTTCAACTGAGAATTGTAACCGGCCCAGAGACGACCTGAACCGTGTTATATCGGTATTTGAGCGTAGAAGCTCGAAACCGACGATTTCGGGACGGGCACGGTGGGATTCGAACCCACGACCGTCGGATATCTTCCCCCGATGGCAGCGCCAGCGGAGATAGAAGTCCGACGCTCTATCCGGACTGAGCTACGTGCCCTCGCTGTCGTGTACTTCCGGTAGTGACAAAAGAAATGCGGAACGCGATCGCCGGTCAGTCACCGTGGTCGAGGTCTTCTTCGACGTCATCAGCCGTCGTAATGGCGTTGACGTTCCCGGTCTGAATCGCGGTCAGCCCGTCCAGCTCACAGAGGGCGTCGATTTCGTCCTGCGTGGTCGAGACCAGCAGGTCGTCGAACTGGAGGTGGCGCTCGACGGTCGCGCCGGCGGCCGCCACGGCCGCGGCGACACGGTCGGGGTCAGCATCCTCAGCCGTTTCGAGAAGCAACTCGACGGGCTCGCCTTCGATTGGGTCCGCACGCAGGCTCTCGACGGCACGGGAGACGTACATCACTCGGACGAGGGACCGCCGGGGCCTTGATTGTGCTGTTCGGGGTGGTCGAAGCGGGCCTCCGCGACGGCGAAGGCCAGCGTGCTGACCAGACCAAGCAGGGTCCCGCCGGTGAGCATCACCGCAAGGTACTCCAGATCCCGAATCCCGAGGAAGAAGGCGCTGACGGCGTGCAACACGGCGGCAATCGACAGGACGTAGAAGGGGGCGTTGAGATACCGCCAGCGGAAGCTCCCGTCGAGGTACTCGTCGGTCACGCGGCCGAGGCTGGAGGTGATGCCGGCGGCGGCGAACCACTGGATCGCTCCCGAAACCAGCGACGCGATGACTTCCAGAGCGTCGGGGTCGGTCTGGCGTTCGAGTTCCTGAACGCCGCTGACGCCGCCGATAGCGAGCAGCGCGGCCGCGACGACGTAGGTGATGATCGTCACGCGCCCGGCGTACAGTCCGGACGTCGTCCGCTCGACCGCTTCGTCCAGTATCTTCTCAGCGCCGAGGCCCCGGGCGAGGATGTAGAGCCCAAGCAGGCCGGAAATGACACCAAGCGCGGAGCCGGGGTAGCCCAGCGCCTCGATGGCGATTGTCAGCGGGTAGATGAGCAGGAGTATGCCAAGCGGGACCAGAATTGTGCCGCGGGTCTCCGGGTCGTCGAGCACCTGCTTGATGGTGTAGTACATCGATTCGAGGTTCTGGGCCTGGCGGACGACGACGCGGCGGACGCCGTCGATACGGACCCGCGAGCGGATGACAGGGACCACCGATTCGTCCTGTGCGCCGTCGGTGACGATGAGCGCCCGCACGTCCTCGCTGGCCGCCAGCGACGCGAGAACGGTATCGACCTCCTCGCCGACCGCCCGGTTGGCGGCCACGTCGCTCCCGTCGACACCGGTGACGGCCGCGACTTCGACCGGTTCGTCGGTGATGTCGTCGTAGATGTGGACGCCCTCGAAGAGGACGTTCACGTCGGAGTCCTCCGGGTCGTTCGAGGCCAGCGCCACCGCTGCATCTACGACGGCATCGCGCCCGATGACTGGCGTCTCGATGCCGGTCTTACGGCCGAGGTCGTCGTCGAGGTCGATACACAGCACCAGCAGCATCTACCGGCGCTACGCCGTCTGTGTTTAACTTCTTTCGGGACCGCCTCACCCTGATTCAGGCAGCGTCCCCCGGGTCCGCCGCTCGACGAGCAACAGCGCGGCGAGCCCCAGAATGATGAGCGTGTACGCCGCTGCGGCGGTGAGCGCGGCCTGTTCGGAGCTGTACTCACCGGTGCGGAAGATGATAGCCTTCCGGACCATCGCGATGACGCCCGTGTAGATCACCAGACGGACGATGCGGCGCGTCTCGCTTTCCTGCGTGTACGCAACGACGGTCTGGTACACCTCGACGATAATAAAGAGGAGCAGGGCCGTGTCGATGAAGCCGACGACGACCAGCGGATCGGTGATGTCGCCGCGGAGCGCGCTTTGGAATATCTGGAGGGTCAGGTCGAAGACGCCGATGGCAAAGAGCAGGACCAGCACCAGCGCTGCGACGACCTCGACGTATCGGATGAGCGACTCGCTAACCCCAAGCACCCTGTCGTCGAACGACTCCGCTGCCGGCAGTGGCCCGCCCACGGGGTCGGACTCCTCGTCATCCATACGGACGAGAGGGCCCCCAGCCGATTCAACTTTATCCAGTGGAGTCCCCGTCCTCAAGGAGCAACGCAACGAGCGGAGCGAGTGAGTAGCGCAGTAGGATGGGGAGGAAACGATCATCATGTTCAGAGGTTGTCCGAAGCAGCGTGGCACTCGGAGTGGGCGTTCGACCGACTGTGCGAGTACGTCGAGTACAAGGCCGAAGCCGAAAGGTTGTTCGTGGATACGACGAATCCAAAGAACACGAGCAAGCGGTGCGCCGAGTGTGGGTTCATCCACGACGAGAATCGCCCGTCACGCGATACGTTCGAGTGCCAGAAGTGTGGGAATCAGAATCACGCTGACTACAACGCTGCCAAGAACGTGGCAGATGTGTATCTCCGACGCGAGCAACAGTCCTCGCGTGGGAGGGGCGTCAGTCAATACGCCCTGAAGTCCGGGACAGTGACGCCAAGTCGGGGATACACCCCGTACCCTGACGGGTTCGAGGCAGAGTCCACGGACAAACCCCACCCTCAATGAGCGAACCCGTCAAGGTGAGCGAAGTAGGGTAGAGTCGTTGACAGCAGTCCCTATCTAGCGTGGCCCGGGTCCGCCGGCCGCGGCTCGAATGATTCCGGGGGTGTGCCCAGCCTGGCGACGAGCCACAGGACCGGGAGCAACAGTACGCTCCCGACGACGAAGGGCGACCAGTAGCCGACGGCGAAGTACAGTCCCCCCATGACCGGCGGGCCGACGGTCCGGGCGAGACTGCCAGCGCCCTGCGTGATGCCGAAAGCGCTTCCCTGGAGGGCCGCGCTGGCCTGCTGGGAGACCAGCGCTGTCAGCGTCACCGAGAGGATGCCGTTGCCGAGCGGTAACAGCGTCAACACGAGCAAGAGGCCGAGCAGGTCGGCAGTGAGGAACGGGGCAAGTGCGGTCAAGTCAGGGAGAACCGACCCGATGGCCCGCGAAGCCGGGATCGCGCCGACACCGACGACGAGCAGCGCGGTCCCGAACAGCGAGAGCCGGACCGGGCTGTAGCGGGCCGAAAGGCGGCCGACGAGGACCCCCTGCGTGATGACTGCGACGACGCCGATATATGTCAACAGGAGCGCGCTCTGGGCGGCCGTGTAGCCGTAGATATCAGCGACGTAGGGAACGAACATCACCTGCACGCCGGAGAAGGCAAACGAGACGAGGAAGAAGGCCGCGAGCAGCGGCCGGAGACCTGGGGTCGCCACCGCCGCGCGGAGCTGGGTAATCGACGAGGTACGCTCTGTCGCGGTCGCGGCCGCGGATTCGGCGACGGTCCTGGACTCAGGGAGAAAGAACAGTGCGACGAACACACCGGCAAGACTAGCGGCCGCGGCGGCGAAGCTCGGGAGCGAGAACCGAGAGATGGGCACAGCCGCCGGCAAGAGACCGTCGACGGCGGCGACCGTGGCGTCGAAGCTCAACACCGCGCCGATGCCGGGGCCGAAGATGAACCCGAGGCCGAACGCGGCCCCGATGAAACCCAAGGCGGCGGCCCGGCGCTCCGGCGGCGTCACGTCGGCGACGTAGGCCTGCGCCGTCGAGAGGTTGCCGCCCATCGCACCGGCCAGCATCCGGGACAGAAACAGGAGCCACAGCGCGTCGGCCAGCCCGAACACAGTCCAAGCGACGACGGACCCACACAGCGATACCACCAGCACCGGGCGGCGGCCGACGCGGTCCGACAGCGAGCCAAGCAGCGGCGCGAAGACGAACTGCATCGCGGAGTACGAAGCCGCAAGCAGTCCGATGACGAACTCCGTCCCGCCCGGGAACGTGCGCGTGTAGTACGGGAGGATGGGGATGATGATGCCGAAGCCCAGCAGGTCCAGAAAGACGACGAAGAAGACGACCGCGAGGCCGCGACGGCGGCGGGACCCGGTGATTCCGGTCCCGGTGTCTGTCATACAACCCTCTGCGTCGGGAAGCCGGATAAGGGCGCTGGGGAACGTGCGCACCGTTCGGACCACGTCCATGCCGTCCCGTCCCACGCCAGGCCCGATGCGCACGCTTTTTCCCGCTGGGAGCGGTGGCTAGAGACAATGATTTCCGAGGGCTGCGAACAGTGCGCCAAAGGCGGCAAGATGGTGCTGTTCGTCTACGGCTACTGCGACCAGCGAGACTGCTTCTACTGTCCCCTCGGGGAAAACCGCAAGAACGTCACCCAGATGTACGCCAACGAGCGTCCCGTCGAGGACGACTCGGACGTCATCGAGGAGGCCAAGCGCATGAGCGCGCTGGGGACTTCCATCACGGGCGGCGAACCCCAGGAAGTACTTGACCGGACCTGTCACTATCTGGAACTGCTGAAAGACGAATTCGGCGAGGACCACCACACGCACCTCTACACCGGTATCCCCGGCGGCCGCGAGAACATGCGCCGCCTCTCGGAAGCCGGCCTCGACGAGATCCGCTTCCACCCGCCTCTAGAGCAGTGGGGCGACCTCCACGGGACCGAGTGGGAGGACATCCTCTACATCGCCCGCGAGGAGGGGCTGACACCCGCCTTCGAGATTCCCGGTATCCGCGCCGAGGAGGAGTTCCTCGAGTTCCTCGACGAGGGCGCGGCCGACTTCTGTAACATCAACGAGTTCGAGATGTCCGACGGGAACTACCGCCGGATGCAGGAGGAGGGCTTCGAACTGAAAGAGGACCACATGAGCGCCGTCGAGGGGTCCCACGACATCCTGGAGAAGATGGGCGACCACGAGAAGGTGTACTTCTGTACGAGCGTGTTCAAAGACGCCGCCCAGCACCGCTCGCGGCTCAAGCGGATGGCCCGCAACATCCGCCGGCCGTTCGACGACGTGACCGACGACGGGACGCTCGTCTACGGGAAGGCGTGGACCTCCGAGGCTCGGCTTGAAACCCTCGGCGTCCCCGAAGAGTACTACACCGTCAAATCCGAGCACGTCGAACTCGCCTGGTGGCTGCTGGAGGAGATGGTCGAGGAAGGTGACGTCGAGAAGGGCGAAATCGTCGAGCAGTACCCGACCTACGACGGGACGGTCGTCGAGCGGACGCCGCTGTCCAACGGTGCTGACGCTGGACGGGCAACGGCTGACGACTGAGACCAGGGTTCTGTTTTTCTGTCCGGTTTCTGCATCACACAGGCCTGTGCTGTCCAGCCGTGGCTTTATCTATCAGCTAAGAGAAATGCCGGTGACCCTCCATGCGCCTGGCTATCGACAGCGGGAAACTCCTGTACACACTCGGTATTCTGTTCGCCGCGGCGGCGCTCCTGTATTTCGTCCGGGACGTCGTGTTTGATCTCTCGATAACGGTGAAAGCGGCGCTGCTGTTGCTGGGCTTTGTTGCGCTGTTCGTTGCGGGCGTGGCCCTCGAACGGGACGTGCTTGACGTCGTAGCCTTCGCTCTCAGTGGCGTGACCTACGTCGTGTTCGCCGGCTACGTCGTTGTTCGGTATTCGCCGGGTGAAACTGGCACGTTCCTGTTGCTCGCCGCGTCGGCGGGACTGTTCGTCGGGCTCGGCTACGCGCTCCGGGCAGGGATTCCGACACCGTCGCGCCGAACGGCGACGGTCGCGCTCGGCGGCCTGCTCGTCGTGAGCGGGGTGCTCGTGGGAGCCGACGCGCTCAGTGGCGGGGTGACCTACGATGTGCAGACAAACGAGTCCGTCACCGTGTCGGTCCCGGAGCCGGAGACCCCGGACAGGTACCCGTACATCGAGGCGGAAATCGGAGCCGTTACCGCATCGAACCCGTCACCGTTCCTGCGAGCGCTAGACCTCCCCTCGCTTTCGGGCTGTCTGGTCGGGCCGACAGACCACCCGCAGGACAGCGTGTACGTAGACACCGATATCCAGTGGGACGAGGACACCATCGGCGCTTCGACGACGAAGTCCTACGCCGTCACCGCCGAGTTGCCGATTGACCCGAACCGGACGGAGCCAAAAACGTACGCCATCGAGCGGGACATCGACTGTAGCGCCGAGCGGCCCGAGCCGACGATAGCGATTCAGGTCGGCGAAAGCGACAGATTAGACTGACTACTCCAGTTCTGTGAGACACTCCTGACAGTAGGAGGCGTCTTGCATGTTCGGCGTACCGCAGGTGCCACAGGTCACGACCGACATATTGGTCTCCGACAGCGGTGACGCCTCGTCGTCGGTGAGCGTGTCGACTGGCCAGTCGGCTCTGGTAGGCGACTGGTCCCGCATCTCGGCGCGCTGGTGGACCTGCTGGATGAGCTCGTCGTCACGCATCGCTTCGAGGCCGCGCCACAGCCCCAGAAACAGCAGCGTCGGCGCGACGATAACGAACAGGCCAGCGATGACGCGCAACGCCAGTTCCACCTGGCCGAGCGACATACGGTAACAATGGGCTGGAACGTCGAGTATCCTTCGCCGCATCCGTCGGCTTGCGGGCCGTCAGGCCGCGTCGACGCCTTCTTGTCCCGTCTCGCTGAAGACAGGCTGTGAGTGACCCTATCGTGGCAATCGGTGGCGGGCTCGCCGTGGTCTTGCTCCTCGGGTTGAGCGCGTTCTTTTCGAGCTCGGAAATCGCGGTGTTCTCGCTACAGAAGGACTGGATAGCACAACAGGCGGCGACGGGCGACCGACAGGCCAAGGTGCTGGAGGAACTGTACGACAACCCACACCGCCTGTTGGTGACGCTGCTAGTCGGCAACAACATCGTCAACATCGCGATTTCGAGCATCATCACCGTCCTCGTCGCGAGCTATCTCTCCCCGGGGCCGGCGGTCGTTGCAACCACGGTCGTCACCAGCTTCCTCATCCTGATCTTCGGCGAGATCGTGCCGAAGGCGTTCGGCCTCGGCAACGCACAGAAATGGGCACTGACTGTCGCATCGCCGGTCCGGATCGTCGAGCGCGTGCTCTCCCCGCTTATCACGTTGTTCGATGGCATTACCAGTCGCATAAACGCCCTCATTCCCGTCGAAACCGACATCGAGAAGCCGTACCTGGACTGACCGTCAGTACTGGTACAGAGAGACGACGAACGGCAGTTTGTTGTACATCCAGATCGCCAGCGGGAGACCGATGATCGTCACCGATAGCGCGTACGCGACGCCGGTCCAGACGCCGCTGGCCCACCAGCCGACGAAGACGAACCAGACCGCGCGGACGAGCAGCGAGTGTTGCGAGCCACCTTCGGTCTCTGTGACGAGTCGGTCGCGTCGCTTGAGCGTCAGCACGAGCGGTACCCTGTTTATCATCTTGATGCCCAGCGGGATGCCGATGATCGTGACGTTCAGTAGCCACGCGACCGAGAGCCAGATGCCAGTGACCCACCAGCCGACGAGCAGAAACCACACCGCCCGAACGAGGAGGGACCGCTGTTCACTCATACCTGGAACCTACCCCGGCCGGCATCATAAGCTTCCTGTCCGGTGTGTGAGGACAGAAACCGAGCCAGCCACACAGTGTGGGTCCGGCGTTACGCTTCGAACCCGTCTTCGAAGACGAACGTCCCGTTCCGCTGCACGACTTGCACCGACCTTTTTCGGCGTCGGGTCGCCGCTGGCGACCGCTCCTTGAAAAACGTCGTCCTCGTGAGCGGAGCGAACGAGGGCTCGGGAGAGCGTGCTCTCCCGGCGATGAAAAAAGCCGCTCACTCCGTTCGCGGTCAGTACTCAGACCTCGAACCCGTCTTCGAAGACGAACGTCCCGTTCCGCTGCACGACTTCGCCGTCGACTTCGATGAACGAGTCCTCGCTCATGTCGACGATCATGTCGACGTGGACGGCCGATTCGTTTTGCTCGTTGTCCTCGCCAACCGTCTCGTCGTAGGCTCGCCCTACCGCCATATGAACGGTGTCACCCATCTTTTCATCGAACAGCATATTGTAGGAGAACTGGTCGATATCCCGGTTCATTCCGATACCCAGTTCGCCGAGTCGGCTCGCACCGTCATCAGTCGACAACACCTCTGTCAGGAGGTCCTCGTTCTTGGCGGCGCTGTGCTCGACGACTTCGCCGTCCTCGAAGCGGAGGAAGACGTCGGTCACTTCCCTGCCCTGATGGTACAGCGGCTTGTCGAACAGCACCTCGCCCTCGACGCTGTCGGAGACTGGCGCAGTGAACACCTCACCGCCGGGCAGGTTCTTCTCGCCGTAATCGTTGAGCGTCTCGTTGCCGGCGATAGACATCGTCACGTCGGTCGTCTCTCCCGAGACAATGCGTACCTCCTCGGCGGGGTCGAGTATCTCGACCATCTGTGCCTGGTGCTCGCGAACGGCGTCCCAGTCTTTGAGGACGGCGTCCCAGACGAAGTTCTCGTACCCCTCTGTGGAGGTCTGGGCGAGCTGGGCGTTCGCGGGCGCGGGGTACTGGGTGAGACACCAGGTCTTCGAGAGCCGCTCGTTCAAGAGTGGCTGCTGGGACTGCTGGTAGGCGGCTGTCGTTTCGGGGTCGACATCGCTGGTCTCGGTGACGTTGTCGCTGCCCTTGATAGCGATGTACGCGTCCATCTCCTCGTACAGCGCCTCGATGTGGCTCGGCGTCTCGAACTCGTCCCGGTTGCGGAGGTAGGCGCGCCGGAACCGCTCGCCGAGGCGGTTCTGCACAACGAGCGGGTTCGCGCCGCGGTCAGCGGCGAACTCGTGTAGCGCGGTGACGAGGTCCGAAGCCTGCGGGTGGGCGTCGATAACGAGGTTGTCGCCTTCGCTCAGGTCGATAGAGTGGTCGACGATGACTTCCGCGTGTTCGCGAATACGTGGGTCCATACAGATAGGCACCACCGACGGCCCCTAACCGTTACCCTCCCGGCTACTTCTTCTTGCTCTGCTGGAACCCTTCTTTGAATCCCTGGAAGGTCCGCCGGAGCATCAGATACATAAAGAAGAAAAACAGGAGCACAGCAGCGAGGAGCGCGTAGGTGAGCAGGTCAGCCATACCGGCGGTTGTCGAGCCGACATGAAAGTCCTTTCGGGAGACCCGACTTCGGGCGTCTACCGGTCGATATCGGAGGGTAAAATACGGGTTTGACCGATAGCTACAACGATCACTGTGCTTTGGCAAAGACTCATAATCCCATAGAACATACAGATAGTCATGTCGTTGCTGCCCTCTCGGGACCCGGCGACCCCGGACGCCGAACCCCGAGTAATCGGTGTCGACAGTGATGATGCGGACGACGTGCTGTCGGCACTCTCGGCAGAGACCGCGCGCAACTTACTGTCAGAGCTAAACAAGGAGCCAGCACCGCCGTCGGAGCTGGCTGACCGGGTCGATACGTCGCTGCAAAACGCACAGTACCATCTGAAGAAGCTCAAAAACGCCGGTGCGGTCGAGGTCGTCGATACGGCCTACTCCGAGAAGGGGCGCGAGATGGACGTGTTCGCGCCGGCCAACCAGCCGCTCGTTATCTGTGCCGGCGATGAACAGGAGACGTCGGGGCTGCGGGCGGCGCTAGCGAACATTATCGGCGGGCTCGCGATCATCGGCTTCGCCAGTCTGCTGGTCCAGCAGGTGTTCGGGAGCGGACTTGGGTCGCTGTTCGGTGGCCCGACAGTGTCCTCCGGGAGTGCGGACACTGACCCCCGGAATCCGAGTCTCTACGCCGAGAACGCTACCGTGACGGACGGCGGCTTCGAGGCCACTGCGGGTGCGCTCGACACCGCCGCACAGGGCGGCGCTGAAGCCGCCGCTGCTGTGATTCCGCCGGGACTGGCGTTCTTCGCCGGCGGCGCGTTCGTCATTGCAGGCATGGCGGCGCTGTGGTACATGCGCCAGTAGCCGCCGATTCGGTTCACTGTGACGCGAGCTTTTGACGGAAAGTTACCGTGTAACTGTCTCACCGTTCGACGATAGTCGTCGATATCGGCGTGCCATCCGGGGAGCGGAGACGGACGCGAACGTCACCGGCCATCACATCCAGTTCCGCGTGGGCCGGCTGATAGCGCCGCGGGTCCGCATAACTGCCCGGGTTGACCAGCGTCCAGCCGCCGAAATCAGTCAGTACGGGTTTGTGCGAGTGTCCGACGACGACGATATCGGCGTTTTCCTGCCGAGCCAGCATCCCGAGGGCGGTTTCGGTGTGCTCGTGGCCGTGGACAACGACGATGGTCAGCCCCTCCCAGGAGACGGTCGCAACGTCGGGGAGGCGGGCGCGGACCGCCGGTCTATCGTTGTTCCCGACGACGCCGGTCAGTTCGTCGCATTCGGCGTCGATAGCATCGAGGACCCGCTCGGTCATGAAATCGCCCGCGTGGAGAACGTGGTCGGCCTCGCGGACAGCATCAAGCGTCCGACCTGACAGTCGATGGTCGTCCGTCCCGTGCGTATCTGAGATGACAGTGAGCATACCGCCGGTAACGGAGCCAGGTATAAATCCAGAAGCATTTTGCGTGATGGATGTGACGGAAAAATAATGGCAGGGAGCAAATCAGTCGTCATCGCCGCACTGATAGCCAACGGCGCGATTGCGATTCTGAAGTTCTTCGGCTTCCTCCTTACCGGGAGTGCCGCGATGCTGTCGGAAACGTACCACAGCATCTCAGACACCGGAAACCAGGTGTTCTTGCTCATCGGGATTCGGTTCAGCGAGCGGGAGCGGGACCGTCGCCACCCCTTTGGCTACGGCAAGGCGCAGTTCTTCTACAGTTTTCTCGTCTCCGTGTTCCTGTTCGGCATCGCCGGCTGGGAGAGCGCGAAACACGGCTACAACCAACTGACCGCCGGCGGGCACGGCGGCGGTGGACACGCCGGGGAGGCAGTCGAGTTCCTATTCATCTCCTTCCAGCCGCCGGCGTGGCTGGACCCGCTGTGGGTCAACTACACCGTCCTCCTCGGCGCGTTCGTGTTCGAGACGTACGCGCTGATAAAGGCCCGCGCCGAAATGAAACGCCAGATCGACCGGAACGACTGGTCGGGCTACCGCGAGGCGTTCCGCAAGACCAGCGACGTGACGACGCTGACCGCGCTCACTGAGGACACCATCGCGCTGGCAGGCATCGTCATCGCGCTGGTCGGCCTGTTCCTCGAACAGCAGACCGGCAACCCGTTTTTCGACCGGATCTCCGCGCTGCTCATCGGGATTATGCTGATGGGCTTCGCCCTGGCCCTGGCCTGGGAGAACAAGCGCCTCCTCCTGGGGGAAAGCCTCCCGACGGACGAGGAACAGCGACTCCGTGACGTCATCATGCAGAACGAGAACGTGACGGAGATCATCGGCTTCCGGACGGTCTACTTCGGGCCGAACGAGGTCATCGTCTTCGCGGACCTACAGTTCGACCCGGCACTCGATACTGAGTCGATGGACGACGAGATAACGACCCTCGAATCAGCGATGCAGGACACTAACGGCGACATCAGGAAAGTCTACATCGAGCCGGAGTCGTAGGGGTCGCTGTCTTCGAGCCACCACGGAATCGGGACGCGCTCGGTGTCGGTCGTGACCGTCACTGTCGTATCGATGTCCGGCCGGTCCGGTCGACGTTCGGTGTGTTCGACGTATCTGATTACCCCCTGTCGGTCGACGTACAGCCGCGACCGCCCGATTTCGGACTCGTTCTCGCCAATCGGCGTCTCGACCGTATCCGTCGCGGCCAGAACAGCGACCGGTCGTCCGTTCCACTGGACGGAGTCCACCTGCCGATACTCGGTATTCGACAGGAGTTGTCGGAGCAGATTACTCCCGGCTGTCGAGGTGACCAGCGAGGTGTTCGGTGTCGCGGGCGTGGTGGCGTACGGCGTATCAGGATCGTCTCGGACGTTGGTGTACACCGTCCCGTTGGCGAGGATCACATCGTCCGATATCGGACCGAACCGACGTCTGACGCGCTGGACCTCTCGCCCACGGTCTATCCAGACGTCGAGCGTGTTCTGTGGCCCCGCCTGTTCGACGTGGCGGTGGAAGCTCCGGGTCGAAAGCGCCTGCTGGTGACGGTCCAGTAGTCGGCCCACGTCGACGGTTCCGTTGCTAGTCGGGACTGTCACTGTCGCGTCCGGCGAGCTAGTGGGGACGGGCGCTGGCGTCACCGGGTCGCCGCCGTCCGCTGTCGACCCGGCCGAAAAGAGGCCGGAACAGCCCGCGAGAAGCGCGATGGCGACAGTGAGCGTGACACGCCACATACGTTTCAGGAAGGGCGCTCGCGGCAAGTAGCTGTGGGGCCGAACCCTTTTGCCGGTGAACGGCCAATCGAGAGTACGTGGCAACGACGGACGACGGCTACATGCGGTTTTTCCCCTTCGAGGAGCCGTACGACCATCAGCAGGAGGCGATGGGAACGATATACGACGCCCTCGACGAGGGCCGGGATGTGCTGTTCGAAGGGGCCTGCGGGACCGGCAAGACGCTCGCCTCGCTGGTCCCCGCGCTGGAACACGCCCGCGAGACGGGCAAGACCGTCGTCATCACGACGAACGTCCATCAGCAGATGCGCCAGTTCGTCGAGGACGCCAGAGCGATTACCGACCAGGAGCGACTGCGAGCGGTCGTCTTCCGAGGAAAAGGGTCGATGTGTCACATTGACGTGGACTACGAGGAGTGTCAGGCGCTGCGGGACACGACCCGTGACCTGGTCGAAGTCGAGAGCGACATCGCCGAGCTGGAACAGCGCGAGGGGGAACTGCTCTCGGACGGCCAGGCGGGCAGCAGCGAGGCGATGGAGGCCCGCAACGCCGTCGTCGAGGAGCTCCGGGACCTGCAAGACGAGCGCGAGGAGATCGAAACCGAGCGGTCGACCTGCGACCACTACTACCGGAACCTCACTGTCGACACCAGCGAGTTCTACGCGTGGCTGTTCGACGACGTTCGGACGCCCGACGATGTGTACGAGTACGCCCACCAGCAGGGGCTGTGTGGCTACGAACTGCTGAAAGAGGGGATGGACGGCGTCGACCTCGTCGTCTGTAACTACCACCACCTGCTGGACCCGACCATCCGCGAGCAGTTCTTCAACTGGATCGGCCGCGACCCCGAAGACATTATCGCCGTCTTCGACGAGGCCCACAACGTCGAGTCGGCTGCCCGCGACCACGCCCGGCGGACGCTCACCGAGAACACGCTCGACCAGGCGCTGGAAGAACTCGACAGCGAGGAGGACGCCCGAACGGACGCCGCGGCCAACGTCATCGAAACGTTCCGGGACGCGCTCGTCGAGGCCTACGAGGACTCCTTCGAGTTCGGCGCACGCGCGGCCGTCGACGAGCACTGGGACGACATCACCATCGCCAACGACGACCGGAAGGACGACCTGACGCTTGCCTTCCTCCAGGGGTACACCGGCCCCGGCTTCCACGAGGAACTGGACCGCGCGCTGGAACTCGGTCGAGACCTCGACGCGCGCTACCAGAAGGCATTCAAAGAAGGTGAGCTGGACACCAGAAAGGAGTGCCAGACCCTGCAGGCCGCCGGCTTCATCGCCGACTGGCTCGACGAATCCGACGAGACCGGCCAGTACCCCGTGGTCAGCGTCCGCCGCGACGAGTCGACCGACGACGTGTACGGCCGCGCGGAGCTGTACACCTGCATCCCCGAAGAAGTCACCCGCGACCTGTTCGAGGACCTGCACGCGGCGGTGCTGATGAGCGCCACGCTCCGCCCCTTCGACGTGACCGAGAACGTCGTCGGCGTCGACGACCCGGTGACGATGGCCTACGGCGCGCAGTTCCCCGAGGACCGCCGCCGAACCTACGCCGTCGACGGCCCCGCGCTGTTTTCCAGCGAGCGGGACGACCCACAGACCCAGCAACGCATCGCCCGCACACTCGAAGACATTGTCCGGTTCACGCCCGGCAACACACTCGTGTTCTGTCCCTCCTACAGCGAGGCCGAGCGCTACCACGACATGACCGCCGTGAGCGCGACCCGGTACCTGGACGAACCGGGCACGCAGGCGCGTGACCTCCGAGAGGCCTTTACCGACGGCGACAACGGCGTCCTCTACACCTCGCTGTGGGGGACGCTCGGCGAGGGCGTGAGCTACGACGGCGACGACGCCCGGACGGTCGTGGTCGTCGGCGTTCCCTACCCCCATCTCGACGACCGCATGGACGCCGTGCAGGACGCCTACGACACGACCTTCGGCGATGGCGAGGACGATGCCGGCTGGCGCTACGCCGTCGAAATTCCGACCGTCCGCAAGACCAGACAGGCCCTCGGTCGCGTGGTCCGCTCGCCGGACGACTTCGGCGCGCGCATCCTGCTGGACAAGCGCTACACCGAAGCCGCCGAGATGGAGATGCACGACTACGCCGTTCGCGGAACCTTCCCCCCGGAGGAACGCCGCGAGATGGTCGATATCGGCCCCGAGAAGCTCAAGTTCGCGATGCTGAACTTCTATCAGGACATGGACGCCTACGACGGACCACCCCCGAAGCCGTAGAACTGCTCTGTGACGGCTTCCCGTGAGTCCGTCTCCAGCAGGCTTCAGACAGAGGAGTCTGCCCCAGTCGCTGTGTTCATCACGGGATAATTTTAGATTTGACATCATTTTAAACATAAAGTTGTCGATACGTCGGATCGTTTGCAGGGTTTGGAAAACTACTCGTGGCTTTATTCTCCGGTGTTTTGAACCGGCCATCCCGAGAGAGCGCGATGAAACCAACGACAGACATCTCACGTCGCGAGTTCGTCACGGTGGCCGGCGCAGTCACTGCCAGTGCGCTAGCGGGCTGTTCCGGGAGTTCTATTGACACCGCCGAATCAACGACTGAGACCGCTAATGGGAGCACAACAGGCGCGAATACGACCGGTGACGGAGCAACAGAGACAAACGACCTCGTCAGGGCTATCGATAGCCAAGCAGTTCCGTTCGAGCCGACAGCCCCGTCCAGTGGCCTCGACGATATCGCCACCCGACTCGCTGAGACGCCTATCGTCGGGATCGGAGAGAGTTCACACGGGGTGAAGGAGTTCAAAACAATTCCTCGACAACTCGTTCAGCGACTGGTCAGCGACCACGGCTACCGTCTGGTGGCGATAGAAGGGACGCTCGGGGACTTCGCTTCCGTGAACGCGTACGTTACTGGCGGGGAGGGTGACCTCGACGCGGCGCTGTCGTCACTCGAATTCTACTTCTGGCAGACCGACGAGATCCGCCGGCTGTTCCAGTGGCTACGGGAGTTCAACGACGGGCGACCCAGTGCGGACCAGGCTGTTGTGCGGGGGTACGATGCCCAGTTCTATCACATCAACGCGAGGGCCATCCGGTCGTACCTCGATAGCGTGGATTCGGAGTATCTGGCGGAGATCGAGGACTCGCTCGAACCGTTGACGACGCGGTTTCAGGCGACCGATCCCTCCACGGTCGCGACCGATTCCCAGATGGCACTGATCGAGGATCTCGAAGAGCGGCTGCGGACCCACGAGAGTCGCTACGTGGAACAGCGTTCGGAGACCGAGTTCCGGCTTATGCAGCGGCACGTCTGGACGCTCGAACGAGGGGTACGGTTCGTGGAGAAACTCGCCGCCGAGGAGTACACACAGGGTAAAACGATCCGTGACACGGCGATGGCCGACAACGTCGCGTGGCTCCGTGAGTGGACGGGTTCGGAGCGCGCCATCGTGATGGGGAACGCCAACCACACGATGAGAAACGTCGGGGACGCGTCGGAGGACGGAGCGCGAATGGGGCAGCACCTGACTGAACGGTTTGGCTCGGACTACTACTCGCTCGGGCTGCTGTTCGGGTCGGGTTCGTTCGCAGTGCCGGCAAACCACGAGAGAACCGAGTTCGAGACGTTCGACCTCGGTGGCCCAGTCGGCAAGACGCTGGAAGCGACGCTGGCGGAGGCGTCACACCCACAGTTTTTCCTTGATTTCGAAGACGTACGGGAGCGGGACTCGATCGACCGCTCGGTCGCGAATACATCGAAGATGCAGGTGACGGCCCCGAAGGCACCCGAAAAAGGTGCGATGGCGATTCCGGAACCCCCCGGTGAACTGATGGATGGCATCGTTTTCATCCGCGATGTCTCGCCCGCAACGTTCTCCGGGTCAGCGTAGCCACAGCGAAGTTGTCTTTTTACAAACCGGTCACGACGGCTGGTTCAGGTTCGCGTCAGTATGTCCCGTATTCGCGGCGGCTGCTGGTGCTCCCAAATCAGGACCCGAGAGAGGCGCTGTGAGACCGGTCCGGCGAGATGGAGAGCCCACTGCGGATCGTCGGATACCCGCTCGGCGTTGTCGGCTGACCAGCCGAAACCGGATGTTTTGAAACCCTCCACGCGAAACTCGCGGGCAATGCTAGTCGCTTTCGACTTCGACGGGACGCTCTCCGATTCGGAGATGACGGTCCTGCTGGGAAGCCAGAACGGGACGGCCGAGGACATGGCCGACATCACCGAGCGCGCGATGAACAACGAAATCGAGTACGCCGAAAGTCTCCGCCAGCGGTGTGCGCTCCTCGAAGGCCTCTCCGAGGAGAAGGCACAGGACGCCTTCGACGAGGTCGCCCTGCGCCCCGGCGCGGCAGAGATCATCGAAGCTCTGCGGGACGCCGGCGTCTACGTCGCTATCCTCACCGGCGGGTTCGAGCGCGGCGTCGAGGCTGCACTCGAAACGGAGGGGGTCGAAGTCGACGCTATCGTCGCCAATCGGCTGGTTATGACAGACGGAGAACTCACCGGTGAGGTCCGCGGCCCGCTCATCTCCGGGACCAAAGACGATGCGATGGAGGTTGTGACCGCTGTCACCGGCGAGGACCGGGACACGACCGTCGCGGTCGGGGACGGAGCTAACGACCTGCCGATGCTCGAAGTCGCGAACCTGGCTATCGGCTTCGACCCGAAACCGGCCGTCGCACCGTCGTGTGACACGTCGGTCGAGACGATGGACGAACTGTACGACCTGCTGGAAGCCGAAGACGTCCTGTAGCGCAGTTTCCGCGCTCGCGCTCCGGATTGTGCATTGAAGCCGTTCTCGCCGCTGACCAGTATCGGATGAGAGATTGAAGCAGGGAGAGGCACGCTCCCCACGGACGCGAGCGTTCGTTGTCGGACCAATGACAGAGTATGGTTGAGCGTGAACCGACGCGTGCTCGCTACCGGCGACGGTTCATTGAATACATTATCCTCTCTCGTAATAAACCTAGTGAACAGGTGAATTCTTGCGCCACTTTGGTACGGGTGTCCAGATATTGTCTCTAAAATACTGTATCTTCAGTTAGTTGGTTGCCTGACCGATAGCCTGGTCGAGGTCGGCTTTGATATCCTCGACGGATTCGGTGCCGACGGAGAGTCGGACCATGTCATCAGTGACGCCGGCTGCGGCCTTCTCCTCGTCAGTGAGCTGCTGGTGGGTGGTCGAGGCAGGGTGGATGATGAGCGTCTTCGCATCGCCGACGTTTGCCAGCAGGGAGGCGATCTCCGTCGATTCGACGGTCGTTCGGGCGGCGTCGTACCCCGCGTCGAGGCCGAACGTTATCATGCCGCCGTAGCCGCCGTCGAGGTACTCGCTGGCGGTGTCGTGCGTTTCGTGGTCTTCGAGGCCGGGGTAGGTGACCCACGAGACCTCGGGGTGGTCGGCGAGGAACTCGGCGACGCCCATGGCGTTGTCGCAGTGGCGGTCCATCCGCGCGGGCAGCGTCTCCAGGCCCTGCATCGTCTGCCAGGCGTCGAAGGGTGACTGCTGGCAGCCCAGGTCGCGGAGGCCGCGGGCGATGGCGGCGTAGGTGAAGGCCGCGTCGTCGAACCGCTCCCGGAAGTTGACGCCGTGGTACGCGGGGTTGTCGCCGGCGATTTCGGGGTATTTATCGGCGTGTTCCTCCCACGGGAAGGAGCCACCGTCGACGAGAACGCCGCCGACGGTGGTGCCGTGGCCGTGAATCCACTTCGTCGTGGAGTTCCAGACGAGGTCGGCCCCGTGTTCGATTGGGTTGCAGAGGTACGGCGTCGCGAAGGTGTTGTCGACGAAGAAGGGGACGCCGTGGTCGTGGGCGATTTCGGCGAGGCGCTCGAAGTCCGGTGTGACCAGCGACGGGTTGCCGATGGTCTCACAGTGGACGTAGGCGGTGTTCTCGTCGATAGCCTCGGCGTAGGCGTCGTAGTCGAGCGTATCGACGAAGCGGGTCTCGACGCCGTTTCGCGGCGCGGTGTGGGTGTAGTAGGTGTAGGTCCCGCCGTACAGCGACGACGCCGTGACGACGTTGTCGCCGACGTCTGCGAGCAGGAAGGTGGCGAGATTCAGCGACGCCATGCCGGAGGCGGTGGCGACCGCGCCGACGCCGCCTTCCAGCGCCGCCAGCCGTTCCTGTAGCATGCCGACGGTGGGGTTCATTAGCCGCGAGTAGATGTGGCCCGGCTTCTCCAGCGCGAACTGCTTTGCGGCGTCCTCGGCGTCCTCGAAGACGTAGGATGTTGTCTGGTACAGCGGTGGCGCGCGCGAGCGGGTCTCGGCGTCCGGCTCTTCCTGCCC
Organism: Haloarcula sp. CBA1122; assembly: GCF_009741785.1. NCBI lineage: Archaea > Methanobacteriati > Methanobacteriota > Halobacteria > Halobacteriales > Haloarculaceae > Haloarcula > Haloarcula sp. CBA1122. The sequence goes on along the minus strand of NZ_WPCB01000008.1, from coordinate 35,549 downwards.
GACGTGCAGCGCGTCGGTTTCGAATCCGTGGTCTTGGTCGTCACTCATACACCCCGCTTCCACCGGACGGGTCTTAATAACAGCCACACCGGTCAGCCCCGCCACTGCTACGAGATACCGGTGATTCTTCGCACTAATGCCGAATAGGTTCGGCCATGGGTCGACAGGGTACAATCTGGGCGGTGCTGTCGAGACAACGTACAAACAGGCGGACGGCCGGGAGCGAGTGGTGCGACAACTGTCGCACCCGAAGCGACCCGGGGAAGGGCAGGCCTGCGGTCGTGCCGGGCGGTTAGCATACCGGTCGCCTGGCGACCGGTTTCACCGGACGCGAACGGAGTGAGCGTCCGGCCTTTTTCGCCCACGTTTTTGTACGGGGGTTGAGCGCTCGGCCCCGGCGAGCGCGAGGCCCCCGTGGAAAAAGGTGGTTAGGTAAACTTCCGGACCGTCATCGAAAGCGTATCCAGATCTAGAATCGGCGCGAAGCCGGCGTCCGGGTCGATGTTGACGCTCTTCTGGAACTCGGTCTGGGCCTGCCAGCACCCGGAGTTCAGCGCAACGACGTTGTGATACTCGCCCCAGCCGAGCTTGTGGACGTGGCCGGTGTGGAACACGTCCGGGACCTCCTCCATGACCAGATAGTCGCGGTCCTCGGGGGCAAGCCGGGTGTGGCCCCCGTACTGCGGCGCGACGTGGCGCTTTTTCAGGAGCTGATACATCGCCTTGTGTGGCTCCTCGTAGCTCGCTTCCTCGTCGGGGAGTTCGGCGATGACCTCGTCCAGCGAAACGCCGTGGTACATCAACACTGTGACGCCCTCGACGGTGACCAGCGAGGGATTAGAGTGGACCTGAGCGTCGTGAGCAGTCATGATGTCTCTGAGTTCCTCGTCGAAGCCGGGCTGGGGCTCAGCCAGCCGAACGGCGTCGTGGTTGCCCGGAATCATCCGAATCTCCATGTCGCCCGGGACTTCCTTGAGGTACTCCGAGAACGCGCGGTACTGGTCGTAGATGTCGATGATGTCCAGTTCCTCGTCCTGCTCTGGATAGATACCGACGCCCTCCACCATGTCGCCAGCGATGAGCAGGTACTCGACGTTCTCGGCTTCGGAGGTGTGGAGCCAGTCGGTGAAGCGGTGCCAGGCGTCCTCCATGAACTCCTGGCTCCCGACGTGGACGTCGGATATGAGCGCCGCCTGAACGTGCCGGTCGGCGGTCGAAGGACTGTGCGTTCGGGGCACGTCCGGGAAGTACAGCGAGTCCACGAATAGAATGCCGGCGTCGTCGGCCAGCGTCCCCTCGACGGCGATGACCTCGTCCATAAGCAACTGCTGGACCAGATCGGCGATAGGCCGGTCTTTCATCACGAGGCAGGGGAAGGTCCCGTTCGTGTCCTCCAGTTCGACGAGCCAGTGCCCGCTAGCGGTCGAGCGGATGTCCGAGACCATCCCGATCAGCGCAGCGTCGCTGCCGCCACCCATGTTCTCGATGGCGTCAGTCGGTCGGTGGTTCACTCTGCCGCGCAGTTTGCTCGCTAGTTTCTCGTAGCGGTCCCGGAACACCGAGACGAAGTCCGAGTACTCGCCGGTCCCGGTAGACTGGCCGGTCATGTCGTTCGCGACTTCGATTGCCCGGAGGGATGTGTCCACGTCCCGTGACCCCCCCGTTTCAGGTGGAACGGACCCACCCGGTTCGGTCGACGTGGCTGCACCTGTTCCAGTCGAAACGGAGGGGTGTGAATTGGGTGGAGTGCCGGTAGTTTCGTTTCCGGGGTTTGGTTCGGTATTCGGCGATCCCCCGGTGGCTTCTGTCGCTTCAATCACGGAGTCGACGTGGTCTGTTGTCAGCTTCAGCGCGTCGTCGGGGAGGGTTTCGAGTGCACGTTCCAGCGTCGCCGATGGGTCCGATGTGTCGGCGATCCGAGTCACTGCCTCGCGCTCCGCGTTGTAGCCGCGGCTCGCGAGTTCGCTGACGATTCGTGCCGGCGTCTCCAGAGGCACGTTCCACACTCAGTGTCTGCGGCCAAAAGGATAGCGAACCAACGGCCGTCACAAGATTGATACCCCGCTGTCGGCAATCCGAGATAGGATGGGCCGGGACGAATCGACCAGTAGCACGCCTCCAGACGGGACAGAGGAGTCTGTGGAGGCCAGCCCTGCGTTTCGTCTCGCGCTATACGTCCGTGACATCGGTACGAGCGTCGGGGCAGTGGTGCTCGTCGGCGCGTTCCTGTTTGCTGTCAGCGGGGTGTGGCCGCCACTGGTCGCCATCGAAAGCGGGAGCATGGAGCCACACATCGACACCGGCGATATGGTGTTCGTCATGGACGCGGAGCGCTTCTCGGGACAGGCGGCCCGTCACGGCGTTGTAACGGCAGCGGCCGGGACAGAGACCGGCTATCGGACCTTTCAGCAGCCCGGGGACGTCATCGTCTTCGAACCCAACGGTAACGAGCAGCGAACGCCGATCATCCACCGGTCGATGCTGTGGGTCGATGCCGGCGAGAACTGGTACGACCGCGCGAACCAGACGTATGTCGGGAGCGCGGACAGTTGCGACGAACTACAGAACTGTCCGGCGCCGCATGCTGGGTTTATTACGAAAGGTGACAACAAAGTAACCAATACTAGATACGATCAGGTCACCGGGGCAAGCACCGTTGTCCGCCCGGAGTGGGTCATTGGAACCGGGACCTTCCGAATCCCTCGTCTCGGATACGTCCGAGTCCAACCGTCTCAGCTATGGCACACGTCGGTGTCGATACCGGTCGGAGGAGCTACAGCACCAGCGGCAGCCTGAGCAAATCGGAAGATAGCGTTCGGTCCAACAACAGAAAGTTGATTGGCCGCCTCCGAGTATTCGTGGTACGAATGGCCGGGTCAGACCGTCGGTCGTCGGATGGAGACGAAACCGAGAGGCCGGGAGGGATGATGTACGTGGCCGATATCGTCAGTAGCGCCGGCTCAGTCCTGCTCGTCGGGGTGTTGCTGTTCGCCGTCAGCGGCGTGTGGCCTCCGCTCGTCGCTATCGAAAGCCCGAGCATGGACCCCCATATCAAGGAAGGCGACCTCGTGTTCGTGATGGAAGAGGAGCGGTTCTCCGGCCCGGGTGATCACGGGGGTGTCGTCACCGCAGCGAACGACGACAGCTACCGGACGTTCCAGCGTCCGGGCGACGTTATCGTATACGAGCCCGACGGCAACAGTCGGCAGACTCCGATCATCCACCGAGCGATGCTGTGGGTTGAGGAGGACGAGAACTGGTACGACCGCGCGAACAAGGACTACATCGGCAGTGCGGACAGTTGCGACGACCTCAGCTCCTGTCCGGCCGACCACGCCGGCTTCATCACCAAGGGCGACAAAAACGGCCGATACGATCAGGTCGGCTCTCCCCCCATCAGCGAACCGGTCAAACCCGGGTGGGTCGTCGGTACGGCAGAGATACGGGTCCCGTTGCTGGGACAGGTCCGACTCCAGTGGAACAAGGCCGGAACGGCTGGTGAAGTAACAGACGAGACGGAGCCGACGATGACGAACGAGACAGGACTCACAGCGGTGAACGGAACCGCGGCCGGGTAGCCGTATCACTCGAAGGGGATTTTTTCACTTGGAACGGCCGAGCTGTCGAGCGCGAATACAGTTCGCAGGTCAGTTGTCGAACCGGGCCTGGACGAACGGCTGGACGTCGTCGATATCGCCGAGTCTCGAATCCGACAGGAGCACCGCCTCCGTCTCTTCGGTTGGAACCGAGAGGGAGATCTCTTTCGTGCGCCCGTAGCGGCCCTTCGAGACGACGACGGCGTTGACGATGCCGAGCATATCCAGCTCCGAGATGAGGTCGGTGACGCGGCGCTGTGTCAGGATGTCGGCGTCGATCTCCTCACAGAGGTTCTTGTAGATGTTGAACACCTCGCCGGTGTTGATGTTGTGGACGCCGTTCTTTTCCAGCAAGATGATGGCAAAGAGGACAATCTTCGACTGCGTGGGGAGCGTCCGGACGACCTCGACGACGCGGTCGAGTTCGATCTTCTCCTGAGCCTGCCGGACGTGGTCTTCAAGGACGTTGTCCGTCTGGTCACGCTCGGCGAGTTCGCCGGCCGTCCGGAGGAGGTCGAGCGCCCGGCGTGCGTCCCCGTGTTCCTGTGCGGCGAAGGCCGCACACAGCGGGATGACGTCCTCAGTGAGCGCGTCGCCTTTGAACGCCACGTCCGAGCGTGCCTGGAGGATGTCCCGAAGCTGATTCGCGTCGTAGGGGGGGAAGACGATTTCCTCTTCACCAAGGCTGGACTTGACCCGTGGATCGAGGAAGTCGGTGAATTTCAGGTCGTTCGAGATGCCCATAATCGAGACGCGGGAGTTCTCCAGTTCGGAGTTCATCCGGGAGAGGTTGTACAGCGTGTCGTCGCCGCTTTTCTCGACGAGCTTGTCGATCTCGTCGAGCATGATGACGACCACGCGCTCGTGGTAGTCGACGGCATCGAAAAATGAGCTGTACACCCGGTCCGTCGGCCACCCCGTCATCGGGACTTCCTCGAACTCCGCCTTGTCGGCTTCCAGCGATTCGATTTCGGTTTCGATGTCGTCGAGGGAATCGAACGCCGTCTCTTCGAGTGCAGCCGCGTTCTCGCGTGCACGCGATCGGAGATCTTCGAGTTCGGCGATGCGGTCGTCGATGAGCTGGGCGTTCTTGTCGATGAACTTGTTCGCGAGCTGGGCCAGCACGCGGTACTGGGTGTCGGTCACCTCGCAGTTGATGTACTCCACTTCACAGGGAACCTCGTACTTCTGTGAGGTCGTTTCGAGTTCCTCGCTGACGAACTTCGCGGACGCGGTTTTCCCCGTTCCAGTCTTGCCATAGATGAGGATGTTCGACGGCGTATCGCCGCGCAAGGCGGTGACGAGAATCGTCGCCATGTTGTTGATCTGCTCCTCGCGGTGGGGGAGTTTGTGCGGCGTGTAGGAGGGGCGGAGGACCTCCTTGTTCTCGAAAATGGGTTCCCCTTCGAGAAGGTCGTCGAACAGGCCGCGGGACGCCTCGTCTGAGGGATCGTCGGATCCGGCATCGAGATTGTCGAGAATAACGTCGTCGAGATCGGACGGCCCGGTCGATGCCCCGGAGTCCGTTTCGACATCGAGTTGCTCGTCGGACCCGTCGGCGTCGTTCGACGTCTCTGTCGTCGACGGGTCGGATGCCGGGGCCGAGTTGTCGCTTTCGTCAGTCATAGTCGAGAGAGTCCCCTTCGTTTCGTGTGGAGAGAGTTGGAGACACCGGAACAGAGGGAGCGAGGAGTGCGTCAGTACCGTCGTTAGTGAGCATCATCGCTCTCCGGTGCGTCCAGTTGAACCACATGAACCGTACCGTGAGTCGATATTAAATATTTCGGTACACCACCCATGAAACATATATGTTGGCATATTTATGAGTGCTCCCGCATGGGTTCCGTTGTCGTAAAGAGGACTATAGCTTCAGTTTCACTGGGTTAGACGGGCATGGTACGGCAGGGGAATGAGTGGAAGGGAAGGGGAGCCATGGAGTGGTTCCGGGAGCTGGTACGCTGTGTGAACACGAGTGGTGGTACCACGGAAGGACGGGACCTGTAGGACAAAGCGACCGTAACGGGCCAACCCCCCCACCCCTTCGTTTCCGGTGGAACGGGAAACAGGCCCGGGGGGAGGGGGTGAGGGTGACGAAAATGTCCTCTAGTAAGAGGAAAGATTTAATACACTGCCTCATAAACCAAAGCCGCACTAGATAAAACAAATCCCTAGTAGAGGGTAGTATACAGTTTTCTAGTGTCTAGGCCGTTCTAACTAGCGGTATGGCGAGTCGCGCCGATTTGAACAGCTGGTCCGCTCCCGATTTGATCGGTAATTCTCCACCCCCTCCCCAGGGATGTCTGTCGTTCCACCTGAAACAAAGGGGTGGGGGGCTAGGATGGTCCACCCCTAATCCGAATCGCTGGGTTTCGGATGACCGGACTCCACCCGAACAGTTCCCGTCCCGATTGCATCCGCGGAAACGCGCACACGCTGATCTGTGCTATGCCTCCCCATGTCAGAAAAAGGACTAATGTCTGACGTAGGCTTAAGTGAATTCGCCTATCTTTTACGGGCAGAGCCGCCATACCGGACGACTCCGGGCGGCGGGAGGATAGGATGGGATTGTTAACAAACCTCAAAGATAGCATCTCACGCGCGGCATCGACGCTGTTCTCCGAAGAGGATCCGAAGCGGATCGGTATCTACGGCCCGCCGAACGCCGGCAAGACGACGCTGGCGAACCGCATCGCACGGGACTGGACTGGCGACGCCGTCGGTCCGGAGAGTCACGTTCCACACGAGACTCGCCGTGCGCGCCGAAAGGAGAACGTCGAGATCGAACGCGACGGGAAGAAAGTGACAATCGACATCGTCGACACGCCCGGCGTGACGACGAAGGTCGATTACACCGAATTCCTCGAACACGACATGGAGAAAGACGACGCCGTCCGTCGCTCCCGCGAAGCGACCGAGGGCGTCGCCGAAGCGATGCACTGGCTCCGCGAGGACGTCGACGGCGTCATTTACGTGCTTGACTCCGCGACTGATCCGTTCACGCAGGTCAACACCATGCTCATCGGCATCATCGAGAGTCAGGACCTGCCGGTGTTGATTCTTGCAAACAAGATCGATCTGGAGGAGTCCTCCGTCCAGCGCATCCGAAACGCCTACCCCCAGCACGAGACGATTCCGCTCTCGGCGCTCGAGGGAGACAACATGGACGAAGTCTACGACAAAATCGCGGAGTACTTCGGGTGATATAATGGCAGAAGTCAAAGACCCAGACGACGGCGTCCAAATCGACCTCATCAGCGGCGAACGCATGGCCGGACTGGCCTCGATGGAGAAGATCCGAATGATTCTCGACGGGGTTCGTGACGGCAACATCGTCATTCTCGAAGAGGGACTCTCCCCCGACGAGGAGTCCCGCCTGATCGAAGTCACGATGACGGAGATCAGCCCCGACGAGTTCAACGGCATCGAAATCGAGACCTACCCCAAGTCCGAGGCCGCCGACGCCAGCATCCTCGACCGGCTGATGGGCAAACAGTCGACCCAGAAGCTGACAGTCATCGGGCCGGCGAACCAGATAGAGACGCTCCACAAGGACGAAACGCTCATCAGCGCCCTCGTCTCCCGGAAATAATGCCCCACCAGTGTACGGACTGTGGCCGTGGCTTCGACGACGGGTCGAAGGAGATGCTCTCGGGCTGTCCCAACTGCGGCGGGAACAAGTTCCAGTATCAGCCCGAGGGGGCCGACATCTCCGAAATGCCGGATGCGGAGCCACCGGAACCACCGGGACCTGACAGCACTGTCGCCCGTACCGTCGGCAAGACCGCCGCCTCGGTACGTGACTTCGTCAGTGGCTCCGCTCCGGACGGCGACCGTCCCGCCGAGCAGTCCCATCTCGACGCCGACCGGTCGGCTGACTCACAGCCGAGTGACCCATCCCACACGTCCGGCTCGCCGTCGACCGAACCCGACCGCACGTCTGCGTCCGAGGATTCAGCCCAGGCTAGTGCCCGCGGCGATATCGTCGAACCGGACGAACTTCCGTCCGACGCACCGTCGGCGTCCGAAGCAGAACACCAGTTCCGCCCTGTCGGTGCGGACCCTGACCCACCGGCGGAACCAGAGCAGGAAGACCGGCCCGACCTAGAGGAACTGCGCGCGGAACTCAACGACCAGTTCGAGTCGATCAAGGTACTGGAACCCGGCCAGTACGAACTGAACCTGATGGAACTGTACGACCGCGAGGAATACATCATTGCGCTGCAGGAAGACGGGCACTACTCGATTCAGGTTCCCGAAACCATCCGTTCCGAGTGACCGAACGGTCTTATTGCCGCTTTCATATATTCGTTAGCCCGAATTACGCCGTAGAACGGCTGCACACTCCATTGAGTATCAACGCGGGCACAACCATTATATAATATGCCGTGGATGCTTCGGATAACGCCATGAGCCACCGAGAACTCTCGACATCGGATTCACACCTCGAAGAGTGGGCGTCACTCCTCGGTGCTGATATCGACGACGACGGGCGCGACAGCGACTTGCTTGACGACCAGGACGAACCCGCTTGACATCCTCTCCGCCCTGAAGGGCGAAGATTCCCGACTGCCGTTGGGATATTGTGGTCTACGGGACAACCTGTTCTTGTGGGCGTAATCTGCCCGTTGATTTATCGAACAGGCGCACCGATGGCTGTGCCAAACAGCCGTTACTCCTATCCTGTGACGGACTCGGAGTTACCGTCGCTCGCATATTCTCCGCCGCATTCAGATCACTGTTCGCAACCAAATCACACTCTGAACACACATACAACCCGCGCTCAACACGGTTAGAATCCGCTTCTGTGCCACACTCACAGCATGTTTTCGAGGTTTTTAATCCGCCTTCGGGAACGCGCTCTATACTGATGCCGCGTTCTTCGGCTTTGTATTCAATGTGGCTCAACAGCGTTTCAAACGCCCAATCGTGCAGCCGCTTGTTCCCGTGGCGTCCCCAATCAGAGTCGTCACGAATCTTTTTCGGATGACCTATTGCTATCGTCCCGACATTGCGAGTGGCGCATTGCTCCACAATATCTTTCGATAGTGCGTGCAAGAAATGGTCTTGCCGCCGGGACTTCTTTTGTCGAAGTCGCTGTGCCTCATTGCTCGGGCCGTTTTCACCCTCTGTGTTGTATTCTTCATGACGGAAGTAGTGAGTATCTTCTTTCAGGGCGTTGCCCGGATACAATAGCGTCTCGTCACCGATAGAGACAGCCGCCGTGTTGCAGATACCAAGATCAACACCAGCCGTCTTCTCGCCGGGACTCTCCGACGTTTCAATCTGCATTTCGCAGACGAAATGCAGTTCCCACTGGTTGCCAGTCCAGACAGAACGCACCGTCTGGACGGTTTCAACATCGGAAAGCGTCTGGTCGTCTGCTTGGATCGTGTATTCACAGAGGATGTAGTCTGCGGCGTACCGAGACTCCTTCATATTCGTGCCCTTTGAGAGACGAACGCGGTTGTACTCGGTATCCAGTTTGAAGCCCTTATTTTTCCACGTCACGGTTGAACGCGGGTGTTCGTCGCCGTGTTTGCGATAACCGGGCGGATTCGCGTCAGGATCGTCCTGCTCGTACCACGAGATGAACGCCTCACCAAGTTCTTGGAGAACTCGTTGACTGGACTGAGAATGTAGGTCCGCGTAGCGTTCGTGATTTTTGAGGTACGAGCAGAGTTCGTCGGCGCTTGGGATATGGTCGATAGCGTCCCAAACACGAGAGATTGTCCATCGCCCGATGTTCCAGAGTTTGCTGGCGGCGAAGCCATGCGAATCAAGGTCGTCAGAGACTTGCGAGTGATTAGTGACACTCGCTTTCAGTGTCCGAGTGACGACCTGATTCGACACACGTAAGCATAGTATTATTACTTATATAATTGTTCGGGTGATGTCTAATAGTGGAATATCCAGCCGTAGCTACGGGTGTAGCATGACGCCAATTTGTCGGATTCATGCCCGCCGTGAACGGCGAGGCTTTCTCCTCGTTTTCCCGTAACGATCACGGTTCGTCAGGGAGCGCCACTCACAGTTACAGCCACGTCTCTCACACCGCTGGCGAGGCGAAAAATACAGCTCGGGACGGATGCCGTCCCGAAATCCGACGGTTGCGAGCGATGCCGGGTTACGAGATTTTGTCGTACTGGTCCGAGAGCTTCTCGGCAGCGTCGGCCATCAGGTCCTGCTCGTAGTCGTCAAGATCCCACTCGACGATCTCTTCGACGCCGTTGCTCCCGAGACGGACCGGGACACCGAAGGCGGTGTCCTCGTGCCCGAACTCGCCTTCGAGCTTGACCGACGCCGGTAGCACTTCGCCGGTGTCGTGGAGGATGGCTTCGACCATGTGCGCGACGCCGCGTGCCGGCCCCCACTCGGTCGCGCCCTTGCGCTCGATGACGTCCATCGCCGATTCCTGCAGGTCGCCGAGCAGTTGCTCTTTCTCGTCGTCGCTGAACTCGGGGTCGGTGCCGTCGACGCGGACCTTCGAGAACACGGGGACCTGTGCATCGCCGTGTTCCCCGAGGATTGTCCCTTCGACGTTCTGGACCGGGGCGTCAAACTCCTCGCTCAGCACGTAGCGGAACCGCGCGGAGTCCAGGCGGCCGCCGAAGCCGATGACCTGCTCACGCGAGCGGTCGCCGGCCTCGTAGAGGTGGCGGTTGAGCAGGTCGACGGGATTGGAGGTGGTCAGCGAGACGTAGTCGTCGTTGTGCTCGTCCAGCGAGGACTGGATGTCCTCCATGATCGGCGCGTTGTCGCCGGCGAGGTCGATACGGGTCTGTCCGGGCTGGCGGGGAATCCCGGCCGTGATGACCACGACGTCCGAGCCGGCGGTGTCCTCGTAGCCGCCCTGGCGGACACGCGTGTTCGAATCGTAGGCGATGCCGTGGTTCGTGTCGGCGGCCTGCCCGACCGTGTCGTCTTCCTTGTCCGGGATGTCCACGAAAACGACTTCGTCAGCGATGTCACGGAGCGCGATGTTGTACCCTGCGGCTGCGCCGACTGTGCCGGCTGCGCCGACTACGCTTACCTTTGTCATACCATTCGGAAAGGCTCGGGCGCGAACGTTAAACGTGTCGAAACCCCGATTCCGCCGCACAGCGTTCAGCCAGTACCGACGTCTCGCACCCGTAAACTGTTTTCAGCCCCGTGACGTTGTGACTCGTATGAGTGATTTCGACAAGGAAGCCGAACGCGAGAAACTCCGCGAGAAATTCGAGCAGGAGGAGGACAACCGGGCGGCGACCGAGCAGATGAGTGAGCTCCTGTTGAAGGGCGCGACGATGACGAACGCCCACTGCAGCGAGTGTGGCGACCCCATCTTCCGCTACGACGGCCAGGAGTTCTGCCCGACCTGTCAGAAGCCAGTCGCTCGCGACGCGCAGGCCGACGGGGCGGAGACGGACGACGGCGACGAAGAGACGGCGGACAGTACGGGCGACGGGGACAACATCGAGATGGCCGACCCCAGCGACGAGGCCCGCGTCCAGTTCGGCGACGATAGCAACGAGCCGGACCAGACTGCAGCCGAAGCCGGAGCGGCGGACGGGCAGACCACACCGGACGCTGCTGCCTCCGCCCCTCAGGAACCATCCCGCTCGGACTCGTCGACGAACGCATCGCATTCTCCACCCGAAGCGGGGGGCGATAGGACCACACAACCCCGGAGCCAGCCCGATTCACCCGCCCAGAACGACCGAACCGGCGCTCCGAACCCCGCTGACCGGATCACTGAATCCGAGCGGCAGCCTGGAAACAGTTCACAGGACCCCCCCGCTTCCGCTCGACAGCCCGCGCCATCCGAAGGTGGGGCCGGTGACGTTGCGGCAAATCTGGATGCGGCGTCTGCGCTACTGGCCGAGACTGTCCACCGCTTCGCCGAGCGCGCCGCGGCGACCGAGAACCCACGCGAGGCTCGCGAGCATCTGCAGGCAGCGAGAGAAGCGGCGGAAGCGCTGGACGCGACGCGGTTCTGAGCGGAGCTACGGGTCGTAGTCGCTGGCGATGACTTCTCGAATCCGGTCGGCGGTCACGTCGCCGATGCCGGACACCTCCAGCAGGTCGTCTTTGTCGGCGGTCATCACCGCCTCGACGCTACCGAAGGCTTCCAGCAGCGTGCGCGCGGTCACCGGCCCGACTTCGGCGATTGCGGCGACGACGTACTCCTGTTGCTCCGGGAGCGTCTTCGACTGTTTCTCGCCGTGGACGCTCACCTCGCGGTCGGCCACCTCCTGCTCCCGCCCGGCGATGACTTCCAGCAGGTCGGCGGTCTCGTCCTCGTCGCTGGTCCGCAGCACGCTCGCGCCGAAATCGACCGCGAGCGACGCGAGCGCGCCCTGGATCGCCTTGTGATGGACGTTCCGCGCGCCGAAGAGGTCTTCGCCCTCGATGACGACGACGGGCCGACCGTAGTTGCGCGTGGCGTCCCCGACCTGCTCGAACATCGACCGGTCGCCGCCGGTCAGCGTGTCCATGAAGTCAGCGACGGTCTTGCGCTCGACGACCACGCGGTCCGAGAGGACGTAGTCGCCGACGGCCAGCGTTTCGAGTCGGGTCTCGATACCGTCCCGCGTCGAGAGGTCCCGGGCGATGTTCGAGTCGAGTTCCCGCTGGTCGGCGACGATTTCGACGGGGTCGTCCTCGTCGTCGCGTCCGGCGCTGGCGACCGTTCCCTCGTCGTCCCCTGTTCCGGTATTCTCCTCGTTGGCCGTGGCCGCTTCGCTGTCGACCTCGGCTGCTTCCGACGGGTCGTCTGCGAAGGCGTCCAGTCCGGCCTGACCGTCACTGCCATCGTCATCCTCGACTGACTTGTTAGCTCCGCTACCCCTTTTGTTTCGAGTGGAATCCCCGCTCCGTGTTGCGGTTTCATCCTCGCTGGTTCCACCCGAAGCGGTCCCTTCGCCGTCCTCGTACTCGTCGAGCCCGGTCTGGTCGAGGCGGGCCTCCAGTTCGCCGGCGACGCTTTTGAGTTCGTTCAGCTCGCGTTTCATCCGCTTCTGGTCGTTGCGGGCCTTCCAGAAGTACGCCTCGTCGCGGGTGTCCTCGGCCAGCAGGACGACGACCCGGCCCTCGGCCTGTCGGCCGGTTCGGCCTTTCCGCTGGATGGCCCGAATCGCGGTCGGCACCGGTTCGTAGAACAACACCAGGTCGACTTCGGGCACGTCCAGCCCTTCCTCGGCGACGGACGTCGAGACGAGCACTTCGAACTCGCCGTTGCGGAACCGGTCCAGCGTCTCCTGTTGCTGGCTCTGTGTCATCCCCTCGCTGCCGTCGGTGTCGCTCTGGCCGACGAACTTCTGGGTCGTGAAGTGGTCCGAGAGGAAGTCGACGAGCGTTTCGGCGGTGTCGCGGGACTCGGTGAAGACGATGACGCGCTCGCCGTTCTCGATGCCCAGCGTCTCGGCGAGCAGCATTCGCGTCTGGCGGAACTTCGGGTGCAGGTCGTCGTAGTCGCTGGCCTTCCGCATCGCCTCCCGTACTTTCGGCTCGCTGACGAGGCGCTGGTCGGCCTTCGACGCGCCCGAGGAGCGGGCGGCCTCCTTCAGCCGCTCGAAGTACCGCCGCAGGGACTCGACGCTCTGCGTTTCGACGTACGTGACGGCAGTCCGGAGCTTGCGGACCTCCGCGAGAAAGCTCATCCCCTGGTAGCCCTCGCTCTGGTCGTTGTTCATCAGGTCCCGAAGCTGGCCCTGAATCTGCTGGATTTCGCGCTCGGAGATGTCCGCCGAAGACTTGTTCGTGACGCCGAGTTCCCGCAGCTGGTCCAGCCGGTCCTCGATGACCTCATTGATTGCGTCACGGATCTCGACGACGATATCGGGCAGTTCGATGCGGTTCCAGTCGACGCTGGTGTCGTGGGTGTACTCGGCCACGTCGGCGTCGTTTTCGGTCATCACCGCGACCTCGTTCAGCCCGAGGTTCTCGCACACTTCGAGTATTGCCTCCTCGTCGTCGCCGGGGGAGGCGCTCATCCCCGTCACCAGCGGGTTCTCGGCGTCGGCGTGGTAGCGGTCGGCGATGTAGTTGTAGGCGTAGTCGCCGGTCGCCCGGTGGCACTCGTCGAAGGTGCAGTGGGTCACGTCGGCAAGGGAGATGCGGTTGCCCACGAGGTCGTTCTCGACGACCTGCGGCGTCGCGATGACGATGCGGGCGTCCTCCCAGAGGGCGGCCCGGTCGTCGGGTCGGACCTCGCCGGTGAACACGACCACATCTTCGTCGTCGATATCTAGGGCTTCACGGTAGAACTCGGCGTGTTGCTGGACCAGCGGCTTCGTCGGGGCCAGCATGAGCGCTTTCCCGCCGACGGCGTGCAGCCGTTCGGCGGTCACCAGTAGCGAGACGGTCGTCTTGCCCAGCCCGGTCGGGAGACAGACGAGCGTGTGGTCTCCGCTCGCCGTTTCCGCCAGTTCGGTCTGGTAGCGGCGGTTCTCCAGGAACTCCGGCGTCACCAGCGGGCGCTCGACGTGCTCGCCACCGGCGTCGGTGGTCGCCATTACCCACGCGTTCGTCCCGCCGGTGGTTAAGGGTTCAGATACCGCGGTGAAAGTGAACGGACGGCCTTAGAGGCCGAAGCCGGGCAGGTACTGGACGCCGACCCACATCGCCAGCGCCCCGAGCACCGGAATCGAGAAGTTGTCGTCGATGACGTAGCCGGCGATACGCGGCTTGACGCCGTCGGCGAACGTCGCAGCGATACCGCCAAGCACTGCGGCGGCGGGGGGAACGAACGGCGCGGCGAGTAGCGTACAGACGCCGAACATCACCAGCAGGACCCAGGCCTGTTTGACGTTGCTGGCATCAGCCGAGCCCAGCAGGCCGCTGATGGGGTCGCCGATAGCGAGCATCAACATCGCCGGGACGGCGACCGTCTCGGTCATACTCGGGAGTTCGACGGCGAAGGCGACGATGGCGATCCCGACGATGTACAGCGCGTAGCCGGCGGGGTTGTCCTGCTCGTACTCCCGGGTGAGCCGGTCGTACACCACCCAGTCCAGTCCGGTGGTCAGCCGCACCGCTTCGAGAATCAGCACCACGACCAGCGCCACAGCCAGGAATCCCTGGACGACGCGCCATGTAATCAGGTCCGGCCGGAGCAGGTGTGCGAGCGGGACCGCCGCACCGGTGACGTGGACGAGCCGCCGGGATACCTCGTCGGCCATCTACAGGTCGTCGAAGGTCAGATCGCCGGTTGCGAGCCGTTCGAGCCGGTCGGCGAGCCCGTCGATGGGGAGGCGTTTCTGCTCGGTCGTGTCTCGTTCGCGCACCGTGACCTCGCTGTCTTCCAGACTCTCATAATCCACGGTGACGCAGTAGGGCGTGCCGACCTCGTCCTGCCGGCGGTAGCGCCGGCCGATGGCACCGGAGTCGTCGTAGGTGACCGAGAGACCGGCGGCCCGGAGGTCCTCGGCGATATCGGTGGCGAGGTCAGCCATCCCGTCCTTGTCCATCAGGGGGAAGACGCCGACCGTGGTCGGGGCCTGCTCCGGCGGGAGGTCGAGGTAGGTCCGCTCCTCGCCGTCGACCTCGTCGCTCTCGTAGGAATGTGCGAGAACGGTGTAGATGATCCGGCCCACGCCGAAGGAGGGTTCGACGACGTGTGGGCGGATGTGCTCGCCGTTCTCGGTAACCTCGTCGACGCTGAAGTTCGTCTGTTCGACGGGGACGGTGTGGGACTCGCCGTCGACCTCGACGGTGACCTCGTCGTCATCGAAGGCGTCAGGATTCCGCTCGGCCAGCGCTTCGAGTGCGTCGGCGACCGCGCCGGCGTCCCCGCCGAACTCCGGCCCGAGGTAGCTCATGTCGGGATCGACGGTCGCGCGCTCGACGGTAATCGGCTCGTCGTACTGCTTGAACACTGTGTAGTCCTCGCCGGAGTGCTCGGCGTGTTTCGAGAGGTCGTAGTCGCCCCGGTAGGCGAAGCCCGTGATCTCGATCCAGTCGCTGTCGACCTCGCTCTCGGCGTCCCAGCAGTCGGAGGCGTAGTGGGCGCGCTCGCCGGCGAGGTGCTGACGGTAGCGAAAGCGGTCCATGTCGACGCCAACGCGCTCGTACCACTCTCTGGAGACGCCCAGATAGTAGGCGACCCACTCGCTCTCGACGACGCCCTCGTCGACGGCCTCGCGGACCGTGAGTTCGCGCTGGCCGCCGTCCTCGCTCTCCTGTGCTGCTGCGGAGTACAGCGGGAGCGTCACGTCCGCTACCTCGGCCAGCGGCGGCTCGTCTTCCTCGGGGTCGATGAAGTGTTCGAGTTCGGCCTGGGTGAACTCCCGGACGCGGACGAGGGATTTCCGCGGGGAGATCTCGTTCCGGTAGGCCTTCCCAATTTGTGCGACGCCGAAGGGGAGCTGATTCCGGGCGTACTCCGAGAGCTGCGGGAACTCCACGAAGATGCCCTGTGCGGTCTCCGGACGGAGATAGCCCGGCGACGACGACCCCGGCCCGATGTTGGTTTCGAACATCAGGTTGAAGTTGTCGACCGGCTGGTCGGCCAGGGACGCGTGACAGGAGGGACACTCGATGCCGTGCTCGGCGATGAGGTCCATCACTTCCTCGTTGGGGAGTGATTCGGCCTCCTCGATGTCCGTGTTGTCCTCGACGAGGTGGTCGGCGCGGTGGGTCGCGCCACACTCGCCGCACTCGACGATCATGTCGTCGAAGCCGTCGAGGTGTCCCGAGGCCTCGAAGACGGGCTCGGGCATCACGTCGGGTGCTGAGATCTCTTGATGGCCTTCCTTGACGACGTAGCGGTCCCGCCAGGCGTCTTCGATGTTCGATTTCAGCGCAGCGCCCTGTGGCCCGTAGGTCCAAAAGCCCGCCGCGCCGCCGTAGGCACTCGACGAGGGGAAGTAGAAGCCGCGACGCTTGGCCAGCTCGGTGAGGCGTTCGCCTTCGCTCATAGGCCTCGCAGCAGGTCGATGTCCCGGACGATGCCGGTGAGTTCGTCGCCCGACAGCAGCGGGATCTGTTCGATGTCGTGCTCGATCATCAGTTGGGCCGCCTCCTCGGCGGTGCGGCGCTTGTTCACCGTCACGACCTCGGCGGTCATGAACTCGCGGACGGGCTCGGCAGGGAGCTCGACGTTGCGGGTGGGCATGTACCGACCGCCGACGGCTTTGATGCCCTCCCAGGCCCAGTCGTCGTCCTGATTGGCGATGGAGTCGCCGGTGTCGTCCTCGCCCTCGACGACGCGGGCGACCGCGATGATGTCGACCTCGGTGAGCATCCCCGACATGTCGCCGTCGTCGCCGAGCACGACGCCGTATGGGACGTTCGCGTGGGAAAGCTCCCGTTCGGCGACGGTCAGCGGCGTGCCTTCGTACACGCAGTTGATGTCGCGGTTGGCGAGATCACCGACGATCTTGTCGCCGTCGACGTCGCCGTTGGCGATGGACCGAATCACGTCGGTCACTGTGATGATCCCTTTGAGCTGGCCGTCGACGATGGGGAGGCGTCGCTCGCCGTCCTCGACCATCACCTGCGCGGCGGCTTCGATAGACGTGTCCTCGCTGATCGCCGGGACTTCCTCGACGAGCAGGGCTAGCTGGTCTTCGTCGGGGCTCTCGATGAGCGCATCGCGTGAAATAATCCCTCTGAACTCCTCGCCCTCGTCGGTCTCCTTGATGACCGGGACCGACGAGAAGGCCTGCTCCTGGAGGTACTCCAGTGCGTCATCACGGGTCCCAGGAATGGTGACCGTGACGACCTCCGAGCGTGGCGTCATAGCGTCTGCGACGTTCATACTGCCAGAACTTCCTTCCCGCATCTACTAAGTCCTTAACATCCGTCCGTTTTCGGCATCCGGGTAGCACGCCGGGCGGCCATCGGCTATCGCCGGCGACCGCGCAGACGCCATCTCGGAAACCCAGGGACTGCACCGCCTCGGAAACAACTACGTCTTCTGTCACATTGATGTTCCGAATCTGGGTATGAATAGAACTGCGGAGACAGACTCTAATGGTTGAGATGTAAGGCCCTATCCGTATTGGGCCACGAACCATTTCGTCCCAGTACTGACAGGGTACGAACTATTGTCAGACAGTTGGCTCTGGATCATACTCCTGCCCTCTATGGGTTTCGCTAAGTTTTTATATGGTTGTTACATATTATCATGCATGGAGTCGGATACTGTCGCTCCGGTTGAGATGGTCGCGGACGGAGACATCATGGCATCCGTCGAAGAGGGTCCAACGGATCAGTTTATCGTCGCTGACGTGACCCGAGACGACGCCTATCTCACAACCCCGCTCGCGGATGCTGCCTCGCTCCCGGCCTGGCGATAGGCCGCTGTCTGTCGGTTCGATTTTCGCTGACGGTCCCACCAAGCAGGATACCCTATCAGCGGCGCGGGCGCTCCGTCCCGAGTGTCCGCACGCAGTCGTTCGGACGGAGAAAACAAGCGTTATGCCGCCCCAGTAAGTTCGATTCGGTATGAAGGTACTCGTCACGGATCCTATCGCTGATGCCGGTCTCACGCGGCTCCGTGAGGCAGGCCACGATGTCGAAACAGCCTACGAGGTCGAGGGCGACGCGCTCCTCGACGCGGTGGCCGACGCGAACGCGCTCATCGTCCGCTCGGGCACCGAAGTCACCGAGGAAGTGTTTGCGGCCGCGCCCGACCTCATCATCGTCGGCCGGGCCGGCATCGGCGTGGACAACATCGACATCGACGCCGCCACGGACCACGGCGTCATCGTCGCCAACGCCCCCGAGGGCAACGTCCGCGCCGCCGCAGAACACTCCGTCGCGATGGCGTTTGCCACGGCTCGCTCCATTCCACAGGCCCACGACCGCCTGAAAAGCGGCGAGTGGGCCAAAGGCGAGTTCCTCGGCACGGAAGTCAACAACAAGACGCTCGGCGTCGTCGGCTTCGGCCGCGTCGGCCAGCAGGTCGCCAAGCGACTCGGCAGCCTGGGCATGGACATCGTCACGTTCGACCCGTACATCAGCCAGGAGCGCGCTGACCAGTTCGGAGCGGAACTCGTCGACGAGCTCGACGACTGTCTCGCCAAGTCCGATTTCATCACCATCCACACGCCGCTGACCCCCGAGACGGAGAACATGATCGGCGAGGAAGAGCTCGCCGAACTCGAAGGCGGCTACGTCGTCAACTGTGCCCGCGGCGGCATCATCGACGAGCCGGCCCTGGCCGAAGCCGTCGAGGACGGCGTCCTGAAGGGCGCAGCGCTCGACGTGTTCGGTGAGGAACCCCTGCCCGAGGACAGCCCGCTGCTCGACGTCGAGGACATCATTGTCACGCCCCATCTGGGCGCGTCGACGGAGGCCGCTCAGGAGAATGTCGCCACCTCCACGGCCGACCAGATCATCGCCGCGGCCAACGGCCAGCCCGTCGCCAACGCCCTGAACGCGCCGTCGCTGGACGAGGCGACGTTCAAGCAGGTCGGGCCGTACCTCGACCTCGCCGATACTGCCGGTCGCATCGCCGTGCAGTTGTTCGGCGGTCACATGTCCGAAGTGCAGGTCACCTACGCTGGCGACATCGCCGAGGAAGACGTGGAGTACGTCACCGCCAGCGCACTGAAAGGGGTGTTCGCCCCGTCGGATCTCCAGGTCAACGCCGTCAACGCCCCGCAGATCGCCGAGGACCGGGGTATCGACGTGACCGAGTCCAAGACCCGCTCTTCCGAGGACTACCAGAGCCTCATCACCGTCACCGTCTCCGACGGCGAGGAATCCGTCTCCGTCTGTGGGACCCAGTTCGGCGGCGAGGAGCCCCGTATCGTCCGCATCGACGACCACCGCATCGAGGCCGTCCCCCACGGGCACATGCTGGTCGTCCGCAATCGCGACGAGCCCGGCACTATCGGGTTCATCGGGACCGTGCTGGGCGAGGCCGACATCAACATCGCCGGGATGTTCAACGGCCGCGAGACTATCGGCGGGGAGGCCCTGTCCGTCTACAACCTCGACGAACAGCCGCCACAGGACATCATCGAGCGACTCAACGGCGACAGTCGCATCATCGAGACCACCTACGTCGAACTCGGCGACGAGTAACGTCAGCGGAATTTTTCGAAAGCCAGTCGCAGTTTATTTGCCGTCGATAAGGCGCTCGTACCGGTCGACGACGGCCTGGCGGTGTTCGCGCTCCTGTTCGAGCGCGGTTTCGAGTGTCGCCACCTGCGAGCGCAGCAGCGCGATCTGTATCTGATAGATCGTACTGGGCGTCTGTCGGGACGATGGTGACGGGGAGCCCGACCGGTCCCCGGAGTCGAACGGCGGCGCTGAATCGCGGGACGAGGCCATACCCGTGACAGGACCGCCACGGCCAAAAACACCCGTCGGACGGCCGTCACGCGCCCGTCTGTCGGCCTGATACGTCCGGGTGACGCTATCGCTCACATGAAGTCCGCGATACCTGACTGCTTGTTGTGGTCGTTTTCGAACACCGACTCTATTTTCCGTTCCAGGATCTTGAGCCGCTGTTTCGTGTAGTCGCGGGCTCCGAACTCGTCGGCGACGCGGATGGCCGTGTCGATGTACTTGTTGACCGAGCCCTCGTGGACGGTGAGGTTGACGCGGCCGCCACACTCTCGACAGTCGCCGGTCAGGGGCGCGCGGCGGAACGACTCGCCGCAGTCCAGACAGCGAGTCTCTTGCCGGGAGAACGCCCGGAGGTTCCCGATGAGGTCCGGCAGGAAGTGGTACTCGATGATGCGCTCGGCCACGTCGCTCTCGACGACGGCCCGGAGCTTCCGGGAGATCTCAAGCTGGGCGTCCATCTTGTCCTCCATCGACCCGAGCGTCTTGTACGCCGAGAGGTCCGGCCCGGCGGCGATGTTCGCCGTGTCGTGGGTGTGGCGAAACTCGGTGTACTCGCGGTCGGTCCCCAGTGTCTCCTCGGCGATTTTCATCACGTCTTCGACCTCGGTCGGGTCTTTCATCTCGCGGGTGGCTTCGTAGACTCCCGGGGATAGCTCTCCATGATGTCCATGTTGTGGGCCTCGTCGTCGATTTCGCTGGGGTCGATGCGAGAGGACATCACCAGCGGGGCGTCCATCTGTCCGCCGCGCTGGTTCGGGAGGTAGGACTTCGAGAAGTTCAGCAGGCCGTCCATCAGGAGCATTACGCAGTCCTCGTCGCCGTCGCACTGGCCGACATAGGTTCCTTCGACGGCAACGCGGTGCGTGTCGGCGACCGTGAGACAGTAGACGTGGTCCACGTTGCTCTCGACGTACTCGACAGTCTCGACGGTGTCTGTCGGGGCTGCGCCGTCGGTTGCTGCCGTCGAGGCCTCGCCGCGTGCCGTCATCGTGGTCGTCTCGCCGCCATCGTAGGCAGGGAGTTCGTCGCCGGCAGTCAGGTCGCCCGCCGGGACTTCCTCAATCCCATCGGAGCCGGCACGGAGCATCGTGTGGTCGGGCGTAACCCTGAGGGTTCGGTCGCCGACGGAAATCTCGACGAGGTGGTCCGGCGCGGGGTGTTTCGAGACGGCGTCGACGGGCTGGCGACAGGGACCGTTCTCGCCCAGCGACGACACGGTGAGGTCGCCGTTTAGCTCCTGTACGAGCGTCCCGAAGTCGTCTTCTTCGGGGTCGTCCAGTCGGTTTTCGACCAGTTCCTCGATGGTCCCGTACTCCCAGTCGTCATTCTCGTCTTCGTACCACAGCCGCGTGTCCGGGTGGAAGCAGTTCCGGCGTTTGGCGGCGTGGAAGTACGGATGCGCGTAGCCGACGGCGGCGGAGGTGAAGCCGACCACGCGCCCGACCGTCGCCGCGCTGGTGTGGGGGGCCATCCCGAAGACGAGTTCGCCGACGAGGTCCTCGCGGTCGTCGAACTCGTAGAACCGCTCCAGCCCGTAGTACTGCTCTAAGAGGTCGTCGACGAAGCGGGCGGTCTGGAGCATGTGCTCGGCCGCGCCGTCCGAGAGGACGATGTCCTGGACCTTCAGTTCGACCAGCTGGTCGTCGTGGGTCAGCGGGTCGCCGTGGATGTCCTCCGTATAGCCCAGCCCTCGGAGCCGCTCGGCGGAGACGTCCAGTTCCGAGGCCCGAACCGCCGTCACCGGCAGGTCCGTCATGTCGTAGCGCACTGTCCCGTCCTTGAACGCCGACACGTCGTGTTTCGCTCGAAGGATACCTTTCTCCATCGGCTCCGGGACCTTCTCCTCGGAGGTGAGCCCCTTGACCGCTTTCAGTTGCTCGAAGGCTGTCTCGCGCTCGCCGACGTTCTGCAGGGCATCGCGGTAGGCCTCTTGCAGGTCGAGTACCTTGTACTGGGTCGGCGAGGCGAGCGTCTCACAGCGCGTACACTCCGCGCGGCCGGACTCGTCGCGTTCGACCTCGGCCTCGCAGTCGGGACAGACGTACACCGGTTCGGTGGTGCCGCCACAGTCGGGACAGCCCGCCTGGTGGGTCTCGGTTCCGCAGTCGGGACAGCGCCGGCGGGCGATCTCCACCTCGACGTGGCCGGGCGTGTCGCTCATCCCGTCCGCGTGCTTCGTCGCCTTGGCCACGTCCCGCTGTGCGCCGCCGGCCTCGTCGATGGGGCTGAGCGTGTGGACGGCCGGCGAGAGGTCCCGCCGCTCGGATTTCTCGGGGCGACCCATCCGGTTGCCGATGCGGGTCGGGGCTCGCTCCCGGACCTGAAACGGCGCGATTTCGTTGATTACCTCGATTGCGTTCTGGCCGTCTTCGCGTTCGGCGTCCTCGGCTACCCCGATTGCGTCGAGCGACTCGCTCTCGCCGTAGGTCCTGGCGCGCTCGGAGAGGTCCGCAGGCGTCCAGTCCCGCTCTAACGAGCGGGAGAACCCGAGTGTCCGCACCAGCGGCACCCAGTCGGTGACGGTAATCCTGTCGTCGTCTTGGGTGTGCTCGACGAGGAGGTGTTCCAGCGTCCGCTGGACGGCATCGGTGCGGGGCAGGACGAGCGCGCCGTCGTCGCTGTACGTCTCGCCCGCTGTGTCGTCAGCCTCCGCCTCTGGGTCGGCGTACGCCCCGTCGGCCTGTGCGACCTTTGCGTCCTCGACGGCGTCGGCGAGCGCGCACACCTGGTCGACGCTCACGTCGTGCCAGAGGTAGGTGTATTTCGGGTGCAACGGCACGTCGTAGTCGGTCGCCCACTCGATTGCCTCCTCGGCGCTCGGGTCGGCGAGGTCGACGTGGGGCGAGTCCTGCATCGCCTGCACGTCCGCGCCCGCGGCATTGAGGTCCTGCTCCCACCACTCGACAGTGTAAGAGGCCGGCGCGAGCGGGTGGTTGTTCTCGACGAACTCCCCGTAGTTGACCAGGTACTCGCCCAGGTCGAGTATCTTCTCGACGCCGTTGCGCACTTCCAGCGCCTCCTCGGCATCGTCGATGCGGCGCACGTCCCCGTTGGCCAGGCGGACGGTGGGTCCCTCGATGGTGTCGACCGGGACGACGCCAGCGGCTTTCCCCGGCCGCTCGGTCTTGATCTGGGTCCCGGTCGCGAGGAAGTCGTCGACGAGATGCATCGTCGCCGGATGGACGCCGGCGGTCGCGAAGCCATGGTTACGTGACCGCCCGTAACGAAGCCGGAATCCGCCCGCTTTCGACGGGTGAGAGAACACTGGCCGGCCGGCAATGAGGTCCCGGAGGTATTTGTCGGCTGGCTCGACGCGGGGCGGTCCGGCCTGCTCGTCACTCTCGTCTTCGCTGTCCTCGTTCGCTCCTTCGCTCCCGTCGTCGCTGTCCGCATCGTCCGAGCCGTCCGCCTGGTCGGCTTCGTCTTTGCCGATGGTCCCGTCGATGAGGTCCTGCAGCCACGGCCAGTCGACCTCGTCCAGGTTCCGGGTGTAGCGCTGGATCTTCGGCGCTTTCAGGGCAATCCCCTCGGCCAGTACCAGACACATCCCGCCGCGCGGCGAGTTCGAGTCGACGCGTTCGAGGTCCCGATAGCCCGAGACTTCCTCGTCGCCGGTCGCCTCGCCGTCGAGCATGATCGGCATGTGCTCGGCGATGAACTTCGTCTCCTTCTCCTTGGGCGAGTACTGCAGCCCGGTGTCCTTGTCGTAGAGATCGATCTCCTCGGCGTAGCGCCCGATCTCGTCGTCGCGGGCCTTGTACTGGTCGATGCCCAGCAGTGCGCGGGCGTAGTCGGCGACCAGCACCGACAACGCCTGCGCGGTCCCGCCAGCCGACCGAATCGGGCCGGCGTAGTAGACGTTGATGAACTCCGTCCCATCGTCGTTTTCCAGCAGTTCGACGCGGTCGATGCCCTCGATCGGTGCGGCGACGACGCCCTCGGTCAGCAGGGCAACGGCGGTCCGGACCGCGCCTTCGACTTTCCCCTCGCGGCTGTCGTAGTCGCCGACAGTCCCTTCGACGAAGTCCTCGACCAGTTCCAGCGCGGCCTCCTCGCGGGACATCTGCCCCTCCAGCTCTCGAACCCGCTCGGCAACGCCGTCGATGCCGAGGATGTTCTCGACCCGGTCTGCCATGTCGCGCGCGGTTGGAATCTCGACCTCCGGCTTCGGGTCACCGCCGCGCTCTTTGGCCCGCTCGGCGACGTCGAAGGCGGCTTCGAGCTGTGTTTCCAGCGTTTCGAAGTACTGTTCGTCGGCCTCTCGCATCTTAGATATTCCAGAGGTCCAGGTCGGTTGGCTCGTCGTGCTCCCGCTTGAGCTCTGTATCGAATCCGCGGACGTACAGTTCGCCCGCCCAGACGGTGCCGGCGTTCAGGTGGCCGGCAATCGCTTCGCCGTCGGGCCGTGAGAGAACGGCGTGGGTGTGGGCGAACCGCTCCCCGTCCAGCTGCGAGATGTTGCCCATACAGGCGGCGACTTCCAGCGGTTCGTCGAAGGTCACCGAGTCGTACTCGGTCCGGTCCTGGTCGTAGAACATGAGCTCCGCGTCTTGGACCGCCCCGAGCCCGTAGAAGAAGCCGGCGTCGATGCCCTGTTCGTCCGCGAAGGCCTCGATTTCGCCCCGCCAGTCCGCGCCGTGTGCCAGTCGGCAGACGTACTCGGACGTACTGTCGACTTCCCGGTAATCCATATACGTACTCGATGGCAGGCCGCTCCAAAAGCGTTGCTTTCGGTGCGACCGTTTATATCCGAGGCCGGGATTACCGCCGCCGTGACGTAGCCACGACCCGGCGCGCTCAGCGATTGCGCGGCACACCGCGCCGGGACCGATCCGTGCCGCCTGTTCGCCATTGTGCCGGGACAGACGACCGACCGGCGTTATCCCGGCAGCGACACCCGACTGACCGGATGGTTCCGGTCGGCGTCGTAGAACGAGAGTTCGTCGACGGTCCACCGGATCGGCTCGATGTCCCGCTCGACCAGCCGAGCGGCCGCGTCGCGGTCCCCGCCGCGGGCGACGGTTACGTGCGGGACGTACGCGTCGCCCTCCATTTCGTCGACCGGGTCGACCCGCTCGCAGAGCCGCTCGTGCAGGGCGACAAGCCCCGGGCTCTCGACGGCGAGATACACCACCGGTGATGGACCGGTCACGGCCGTCTCGAACTGCTCGACGCCCGAAATCCGCGCCTCGAACGCCGACTGGCCGCGAAGCGCCTCACGTCCCTGCGCTTCCAGCCGTGCGTAGGCCGTGTGGTCGCCGCCGCCCAGTCGCTTGGCGACCAGCGTGTGATCGCCCCGTCCCCGCCGCTGTGCGAGCGGCAGGTCCGCCGCGAGGTCGGCCGCCAGCGACGTGACTGCCGACGGGAGCGGGACGTTGATGCTGTACACAGTGGGCGCTCGTCCTCTGTGGGCAAAAAGAGCGCGGTCCTACAGCCGGTCGAGCAGCCACAGGACGATGAGGACGATCAGAATCACGCCGAGGAACGGCTGTAGTATGCCGAGCAGGCCGGTCAACAGCCCGAGCGCTGTATCGAGCACTTCGAGCCCTAGCCAGACCACAATGAGGACAAGGACAATCTTCAGCAGAGTGTCCACGTCGAGTTTGGCTCTGTCCATGCTCGATAGGATTCCCTCGCGGGGCAAACCCCTTGTGGCCATGGGGGCAGGCGATCCAGTCCAACCACCAAACTTGCCTGGGATGTAAGGCCCCTGACTATCAGTTCACACAATCGGCAATAAACGATATACCTGCTGAGGGGATAGCCGCGGTAGGATGGGCCGGAGCGCTGGAACGCTAGTAGTCGTATTCGTCGCGATAGCATTGCTTGTACCGACAGCGACCGGAGTCGGTTTCGGCAGCCTCGGCCAGCAGTCCGTCGACGCGGATGTGGTCGTGATGACGGCGGACGTGGACTCCGATGGAACGGCCGACTGGACGGTCGCCTACCGAATTCGACTCGACGACGATAACGCAACGCAGGCATTCGAGGACCTGCGGACGGATATTCAGGCCAACCCGTCGGCGTACACGGACCGCTTCGAGAACCGGATGCAGGACACTGCCGGGGCAGCCGAAAACACGACCGGCCGCGAGATGGCCATCGAGAACGTCACCGTGAGCGCGCGCGAGGAGACGTTCGGCCAGACGTACGGCGTCATCACCTATCGGTTCCAGTGGACGAACTTCGCCGGCGTCTCCGGCGACCGCATCGAAATCGGCGACGCGCTCTCGGGGCTGTTTCTGGACAGCGAGACCTCGTTGACCGTGCGCTGGCCGGCGGACTATCAGGCTGACTCCGTCGCGCCACAGGCCGACGAACGGGAGAACGCCTCTGTCACCTGGCGCGGCCAGCAGACGTTCGGGGAAAACGAGCCGCGAGTGGTCGTCAGTCCGGGGGACGCCGCTGACGGGGAGGACGAATCGAACGGACTCCTCGTCGGCGGACTCCTCGCGCTGGTCGGTATCGCCGCCGCAGCGTATGCCCTTCGCCGGTACGGCGTGCTCGGCGGCGGTAAGCCGGCCGAACCGCCGGCGTCGATGGTCGACTCGGACGAGTCTGAAGCGGAGCCGGCCGCCGTGACGGACGCCGACGCTGGCGCACCACCGGCCGAACTCCTGAGCAACGAGGAGCAGGTCCTGCAACTGCTCGAATCCAACGGCGGGCGGCTCAAACAGCAGCAGGTGGCCGGCGAACTTGACTGGACCGACGCCAAGACGAGTCAGGTCATCGGGGGCCTGCGCGACGAAGACAAAGTCGAGACGTTCCGCATCGGCCGCGAGAACGTGGTGACGCTGCCGGACACCGACGTGACTGGTGGGGAGGGTGACGGGAGCGACGGAGCCGACAGCGGCGGCGAAACCCAGTGATAAAGGAACCGACCGTTTACTGGAATCTGCCGTCTCATATCACTGCTGTCGGGCGGTTTTAATTCGGCTTAATCGGCGCTAACCCGGCATCACTGACTCCTATTTATAGGGTGTTCGGTGGTCAAGTAACGGCTATAATGAGACGAGCCACTCCGGTATTGCTGGCAGTCGTGCTCGTGGTGAGCACGCTCGCCGCGGTGCCCGCCGCGACGATGGCACAGGAGACTGAAACGGTGACCGAACAGGCCGACGAGAACGCGACGCCCCCCGGCGCACAGCTGGCGGGCGTCGTCAGCGTGCAGGAAGCCGAACTTGACGGTGAGGTCCAGTCCCGGACGTTCGGGGTCCGCATCGCGCAGGCGAACACTGACGACGCGAAGGCGTCCGTCGTCGCCGACCAGGTGAACGACTCCGAGGCCCGGCTCGCGGAACTCCAACAGCGCAAGCAGGCGCTCGCCGAGGCCCGCGAGAACGGCTCGATGAGGGAGGGCGAGTACCGGGCGAAGGCTGCACAGCTCCACGCCGAAACGAAGAACGTCCAGCGACTGGCTAACGAAACGAACGAAACCGCCAGCCAGCTCCCCGCCGAAGCCCTGGATAGGCAGGGCGTCGACGCGGCGGCAATCAAGACCCTCTCACAGCGCGCGAGCGAACTGAGTGGTCCGGACGTCGCCGCTATCGCACAGGGTATCGCCGGGCCGAACGTCGGACAGCAGGCTCGACCTGACGCTGCCAGCGACCGTGGCGGCGATGCGGTGAACCGCTCCGAGGCAGACGACCGTCCCGGGGTCGAGCGGGAACGAACTCAGGCAGGTGAACGGACAGACGATATCGATGCCACGCCGGCCAACGAGACGGCCACCGATGGCGGTGAAACTGAGCCGCCGACCGACGTCGGGTCCGACACTGTCGACGCTGGCCAATAGCACAAAAGAAGTCGAAGATACTGTTTAACCTCGTCACACAGCGGTCTGCGTGTCGCTACTGGCCGCTACGGGCGACGCGATGGCTACTGTGTCCATGTGTCTGGGGACCATACACACGCCACTGTGAACACGGAAACTATTAGTACCCGAGTCACACAGCAGAAAGTACATGAAGCGGACCTCTCGCTCCACGATGCTCGCTGCGGACAGCGAGGGGTCCCTCCGTTTCTCCCCACGACGACGACGACCGGGCCGTTTCTAGGCCCACTACTACTTACTCTTCAATTGACAGGTTCGCTTCGTCGCTAGACGCCGTCGTCGTCGGTTCGATGGGATACTCGATCCATTGTTTGATCGAGAAACCGACAGGCACACCACGGAACCAATCCAGAACACATCCATGCCAGAAGGAAACGGAACCGTCGCGCTCGCCTTCTCGGGCGGGCTCGACACGACAGTTTGCGTATCGCTGCTGAAAGAAGAGTACGGCTACGACGAGGTCATCGGCGTTACCGTCGACGTTGGCCAGCCCGACTACGAGTTCGAGGAGGCGGAGGAGACCGCCGAGGCGCTGGGCGTTGAACAGCACGTCGTCGACGCCACCGAGGAGTTCGCAGACCTCTGTATGGAAGCCGTCAAGGCTAACGCTGACTACCAGGGCTACCCGCTCGGGACCGCTCTCGCGCGCCCGGTCATCGCCAAAGCCATTCTCTCAGTCGCCGAAGAGGAGGGCTGTTCGGCCGTCGCACACGGCTGTACCGGCAAGGGCAACGACCAACTCCGCTTCGAGTCCGTCTGGCGCGACTCCGACCTCGATGTCATCGCACCGGTCCGTGAACTCGGACTGACCCGCGAATGGGAAAACGAGTACGCCGCCGAGAAGGGCCTGCCCGTCGAGGGCGGCGACGGCGGTCGCTACTCGATCGACACGAACCTCTGGAGCCGCTCCATCGAGGGCTCCGAACTCGAAGACCCGAGCACAATCCCGTCCGACGACATCTACAAGTGGACGGACAACCCCTCGGACAAGGATGCCGAACTCGTCGAGGTCGAATTTGAAGACGGCGTTCCTGTTGCCGTTGACGGCGAGGAACTCGGCGGGGTCGAACTCATCGAACAACTCAACGAGCAGGCGGGTGCCCACGGTATCGGTCGCACGGACATGATGGAGGACCGCATGCTCGGGCTGAAAGTCCGCGAGAACTACGAACACCCCGCAGCGACGGTACTTCTGACGGCCCACGAGGCGCTTGAAGGACTGGTGCTCACACAAGAAGAACGCCAGTTCAAGGCTCAGGTCGATCAGGAGTGGTCCCAGAAGGCCTATCAGGGCCTCGTCGACGCGCCGCTGACGGGCGCACTCGAAGCGTTCATCGACGACACCAACGAGCGCGTCACCGGCACTGTGACGGTGAAACTCGAAGGCGGTCACTGCCGCCCGGTCTCCCGCGAGTCCGACTACGCCGTCTACAGCGAGTCGGCGGCCTCGTTCAACGAGGAGGACGTCTCCGGCGGGATCACCCAGCAAGACGCCACCGGCGTTGCGAAGTACCACGGCTTCCAGTCCCGCCTCGCGAACAAGATCCTCGACGACGCGAAGAAGGGCGCTGCCGTAACGGACGGCAGCGGCGACCAATCTGACGCCGCGACTGAGGACACGGAGGAGTAAGCGAATGAGCGACGGCGAGGACCACGAGACGGCGGACGCGGACCACGCGGCCACAGCGGGCGACGCCGACCGAAGCGGCGAGACGGTCGTCCGCCGCGACCGCTTCGCGGGCGGGCCCGCCCGGTCGTTCCTCTCCTCGCTGTCCGACGACGAGCGCATCTTCGCGGCCGACCTGGCCGTCGACCGCGCCCACGTCGTGATGTTGGCCGAACAGGAGATCATCGACCGCGAGACGGCCGGCGACGTGCTGGCCGCGCTCGCGGACGTGGAAGACGCGGGCCACGGTGCGCTGCCCGACGGCGAGGATGTCCACGAAGCCATCGAGAGTGCGGTCATCGAGCGCGTCGGCCCGGACGGCGGGAAGATGCACACCGCTCGCTCGCGCAACGACGAGGTGGCGGCCTGCATCCGCTACCGCCTGCGCGAAGACGTTCTGGACCTCGTCGAGACCGTCGTCGGTGCCCGCGAGCAACTCATCGAGGTGGCTCGTGCCGAGCGCGAAACGGTGATGCCGGGCTACACGCATCTCCAGCCCGCTCAGCCGACGACGGTCGCCCACTGGGTGCTGTCCTACGAGCAGGCACTCCAGCGCGACACCGCGCGTCTGCTCGATGCCTACGAGCGTGTCAACCAGAACCCGCTGGGGTCGGCCGCGTTCGCCGGGACGCCCTTCGATGTGGACCGCGAGCGCACGGCCGAGTTGCTCGGGTTCGAGGGCGTCGCCGAGAATTCGATGGATGCCTCGGCGACGCGGGATTTCCTCGTCGAGACGACCAGCGCTGTCGCGACGCTGGCGACGAACCTGTCGGGGCTGTCCGAGGACGTGGTCGTGATGGCGAGCAAGGGCCACGTCACCCTCGACGACGACTACGCCTCGACCTCCTCGATCATGCCCCAGAAGAAGAACCCCGACACGCTGGAGCTGGTCCGCGGTCGGACGGGTGACGCCGTCGCCGGGCTGAACGGCCTGCTGACCAATCTGAAGGGCCAGCCCCGGGCGTACAACCGCGACCTGCAGCGCGCCGGTCGCCACGCTTGGGACGCCATCGACAGCGTCACCGAGAGCGTGGCAGTCGCCGCGGGCGCGGTCGCAACCGCTGACTGGCCTGCCGAGACGCTCGAAGCCGCAGCCACTGATGGCTTTGCGACGGCGACTGGCGTGGCGGACTTGCTGGCGATGGCCGGTGTGCCGTTCCGCACGGCCCACGAGGTCGTTGCCGAGGCCGCCGCCGGTCTGGGGTCCGAGGAAGACGTGCCCGACTACGAGGCACTGTCGGCCGTCGCCGAGGACGTGCTGGGCGAGCCTCTGTCAGCCTACGTCGACCGCGACGCGCTGGAGGACGCACTTGACCCAGCGGAAAGTGTCGCGATGCGGGACTCTCGCGGTGGCCCGGCCCCCGACGCCGTCGCCGAGCAGGTGTCGGTAGCCGAAGACGCACTCGCCGCCGACAGCGAGGCACTGACTGACCGCTGGCAAGCGGTTTCACAGGCGGCTGACCGCCGCCAGACGGAGGTGGACCGATATGTCTGACCGACCACCGTCCCCTCGCGGGACAATTATACCATACTTCTGATACACGATTCGGAAACGTGGCGGATTTGGAGCTTTGATACGATTAGAAGGCAGTATATCTTGTTAAACTATTCTGATATTTTCGAAGGCTTTAAGTGGATCCCTGTCACAGGATGAACTACAATGGCAGAATGCATCGAGTGCGGGGCGGACGTGTCCCTGCACGACAACCTCGAAGTCGGAGAGATCGTTGACTGTGCCACCTGCGGTGCCGAACTGGAAGTCGTTGGCGCCGACCCTGTCGAGCTCGACAGCGCACCCGAGCTCGAAGAGGACTGGGGTGAGTGAGGTGTTCGCGGTGGCGCGGCGCTCGGCGCCGTACGTGACCGTGGCGCTCGACGCTGCGAGCCGCGAACCCACGGAGGACTCAGTATGAAAGTCGGACTCCTCTACTCGCGCATCCGCCGGGACGAGAAGCTACTCCTGTCGGAACTGCGCGAGCGCGACCACGAGATCGAGAAAATAGACGTTCGCAAACAGCAGTTCAACATCCACGAAGCCCCCGAGGCCTTCGAGGACCTGGACCTCGTCGTCGACCGCTGTCTGGCGACCAGCCGCAGCGTGTACGCGACGAAGTTCGCGAAGGCCTACGGCGTCCCCGTGGTCAACGGCCCCGAGGTCGCCGACACCTGCGCGGACAAGGTCAACAACAGCCTCGCGCTGGAGGCCGCGGGCGTGCCGACGCCGAACACCGACGTGGCGTTCACGAAGGACGCCGCGCTGGAATCCATCGAGAAGTTCGGCTACCCCTGCGTCCTCAAGCCGGTCGTCGGCTCCTGGGGTCGCCTGATGGCGAAGATCGACTCCCGCTCGGCCGCCGAGGCCATCCTCGAACACAAGGAGACGCTCGGCCACTACGAGCACAAGATCTTCTACGTCCAGGAGTTCGTCGACAAGCCCGGCCGCGACATGCGCGTGCTGGCCGTCGACGGCGAGCCCATCGCGGCGATGGTCCGCTCCTCGGACCACTGGCTCACCAACGCCGCCAAGGGCGCTGAAACCGACGAGTTCGAACTGGACGACCGCGCACTGGAACTGGTCGAGAAGGCCTCCGACGCGGTCGGTGGCGGCCTGCTCGGTATCGACCTGATGGAGGTTGGGGTGTCGCAAAGCGACACCCAAGACGCGAGCGGCGAGAGCGAGGCGCAACGCGCCTCGAATGCGAACGGCGACAGCCGTGAGCAAGGCGAGCCGCGAGCGCGCGAGTTCGAGGACTACACGGTCCACGAGGTCAACCACACCGTCGAGTTCAAGGCCTTGAACGAGGTCACCGACGTGGACGTGCCCGCGAAGGTCGTCGACTGGCTCGAACAGAAAGCGGCGACCGAGACTGACGCCGAGGTGACAGCATGACGTACACCGCGAGTGTCGTCGGCGGCTCCGGATTCACCGGCGGGGAACTGCTTCGCATCCTCGACGGTCACCCCGAGTTCGAACTGGCACAGGCGACCAGCCGCTCGAAGGAGAACAAGACTATCGGGCACTCGCACCCGAACCTTCGCCACTCGGACCTGCGCTTCTCCTCGCCGTCGGACCTGGAGTCGGTTGACGTGCTGTTCGCCGCGACGCCCCACGGCGTCTCGATGGAACAGATCGACGCGTTCCAGGAGGCGGCCGGCACTGTCGTCGACCTCTCGGCGGACTTCCGGCTCGATTCGGAGGCCCAGTACGACGAGTGGTACGACGGCCACACACGCCCGGAACTGCTTGACCAGAGCGAGTACGCGCTACCGGAACTCAACCGCGACAACCTCGCGGGCGCGGACCTCATCGCCTCCGGCGGCTGCAACGCCACGGCGACAATCCTGGGCCTGCTCCCGCTGTTCGAGGCCGACATCCTCTCCGGTGACGAGCAGATCGTCGTCGACGTGAAGGTCGGGTCAAGCGAGGGCGGAGCCGGCGGCGGCGAGGCATCCTCGCATCCGGAGCGCTCGGGCGTCGTCCGTCCGTACGCGCCGACGGGACACCGCCACGAGGCCGAGATCCAGCAGTTCCTCGGCATCGACGTGTCCTTCACCGTCCACGCGGTGGACATGATTCGCGGCGCGAGCGCGACCTGTCACGTCTTCCCCGAGGGCCCGGTCTCGAAAGGCGACCTCTGGGGAGCCTACCGCGGCGAGTACGAGGACGAACCGTTCGTCGAACTCGTCGCGGGCGGCGGTGGCGTCTACCGCTACCCCGAACCCAAGTCGGTCGCGGGAACGAACCGCGCCGAGGTCGCTTCGAACTTGACCCCGGCAACAAGCGACTGGTCGTGTTCTCGGCCATCGACAACATGATGAAAGGGTCGGCGGGCCAGGCCGTTCACGCGGCCAACGTCGCCCTCGGCATCGAAGAGACGGCGGGGCTGGAGTTCCAGGGGCTCCACCCCGTCGGCGCACCGTAACCCCTGACCTGAGTTCTTATGACAGTCGTTATCAAAGTCGGTGGCGCTCGCGCGGTCGACCCTGCGGGGGCGCTTGCGGACGTGGCATCGTTAGTGGCCGATGGTGAGCGGGTCGTCGTGGTTCACGGCGGCTCCACCAAAGTCGACGAGACGCTCGAACGGCTCGGCGTCGAGCCCGAATACGTCGAGACGCCGTCGGGCGTCGT
Organism: Haloarcula sp. CBA1122; assembly: GCF_009741785.1. Taxonomy (NCBI): domain Archaea; kingdom Methanobacteriati; phylum Methanobacteriota; class Halobacteria; order Halobacteriales; family Haloarculaceae; genus Haloarcula; species Haloarcula sp. CBA1122. The sequence goes on along the minus strand of NZ_WPCB01000008.1, from coordinate 2,043 downwards.
CGGCCGGTTCACGGACGAGACCACGATGGAGGTGTTCGAGATGGCCTTCGGGCACCTCAACACCCAGCTCGTCGCCGGCCTCCAGAGCGAGGGCGTCGACGCGGTCGGGCTCACCGGCGTCGACGGCAAACTGCTCTACGGACCGCGGAAGTCCGCAGTGCGGGTCGTCGAGGACGGCAAGAAGAAGATTCGCCGTGGCGACCACTCGGGCACGATCAAGCAGGTCAACGGCGACCTGCTGGAGACCTTGCTCGGCGATGGGTACACGCCGGTGGCTGGGCCACCCATGGCGGGAGACGATGACGGTGAGGTAATTCCAGTGAATACCGACGCCGATCGCTCGGCGGCGGCCATCGCCGGCGAACTCGATGCGCAGTTGGTGCTCCTCACTGATGTCGAGGGCGTTTACGCGGACCCCGAGGACCCGGCGACGCTCATCGAGGCCGTCGAGACGGCCGCCGACTGGGACGCCCTCGAAGACGCTGCAGAGGGATTCATGGGCCGGAAAATCATGGCCGCCGAGGAGGCGCTCGACGGCGGCGCATCGGAGGTCGTGGTGGCAGACGCCAACGCCGAGTCACCGATTCTCTCGGCGCTTGACGGCGGCGGAACCCACGTTCACGCGAGCGCACTCGAACAGGACATAGACCAGACAGCGACGGAGGAACAATGAGCGGATTCGTTTTCAACGAGAAACCTATCCAGATCGAACGTGGCGACGGTGCCTACGTCTACGACGACAGCGGCACAGAGTATCTAGACATGGGCGCGTCCTACGCCTGTGTCCCGCTGGGACACGGCCACCCGGCGGTCCAGAGCGCCGTCAGCGAGCAGCTAGAGAAGATCACGTACGTCCAGGCGTCGTACCCGAACGCCGAGCGGACGGCGCTGTACGACCTGCTCGCCGACACCGCACCGGACCCCATCGACAAGACCTGGCTCTGTAACTCCGGGACCGAGGCCAACGAGGCCGCGCTGAAGTTCGCCCGGTCGGCGACGGGGGACTCCAAGATCGTCGCGACGATGCAGGGCTTCCACGGCCGGACGATGGGCGCGCTGGCGACGACGTGGAAGAACAAGTACAAGAAGCCCTACGAACCGCTCATCGGCGACGTGGAGTTCGTTCCCTACGACGACAGCGAGGCGCTCGACGAGGCCGTCGACGAGGACACCGCCGCGTTCATCGTCGAACCCGTCCAGGGCGAGGGCGGTATCAACCCGGCCTCGGACGGCTACCTCGAAGCCGCGCGGGAGATAACCGAAGACGCTGGCGCGGCGCTCATCTTCGACGAAGTCCAGACCGGAATCGGCCGGACGGGCGCGCTGTGGAACTCCCAGCGAGCCGCCGTCGCACCCGATATGATAACCGCGGCGAAAGGGCTCGGCAACGGTCTCCCCGTTGGGGCGACGCTGTGCCGGGACTGGATCGCCGAGGACTACGGCTCCCACGCCTCGACGTTCTCCGGCGGGCCGGTCATCTCGGCGGCCGCCGGCGCGACCGTTTCGACCGTCATCGACGACGACGTTCCCGCAAACGCCGCTGCGATGGGCGATTACCTCCAGACGGAACTGGAAGCGGCCATCGGCGACGAGGTCCGGGACATCCGCGGCGAGGGCCTGATGATCGGCGTCGAGGTCGGCCGCGGCGCGAACGCGGCCCTGAAGGAACTCGCGCTGAACCACCAAGTGCTCGCGCTGCCGGCCGGCCGCACGGTCGTCCGCCTGCTTCCGCCGTTGACCATCGACGAGGACCACGCCGACGCCGTCGTCGAGGCGATGACGGAGGTGCTGGGATGAGCGAGACCGCGACCCGCGAGGCCGACACCGAGGCCCGCGACCTGCTCGAAGCCATCGTCCGCCACGCCCTCCGTCCACCCCGAGGAGGCGGCGGCGGCCGAGCGCCTGGCCGAGTTCTTCGAGGCCCACGACCGCGAGGTGTGGATCGACGAGGTCGGCAACGTCCGCGCGCCTGCAGACGACGGCGTCCTGCTCACGTCCCACATCGACACCGTCCCGGGTGACATCCCGGTCCGTGTCGAGGAG